>JAKSIB010000010.1 GCA_024399065.1 Fibrobacter sp.
ACACCCTTCAGGTCGAACACGCCGTTTTCCTTAGCGGTAGGCGGCTGATAGTACGGGAACTTGCTGAAGGTACGGAACGGAACGATCACAGTGGAACGACCGCGAGGTACACCAGTGTTGGAAACGAAGAGTTCGTTGCCAGCGTCGCCGATCTGGACGGTGATGGACTGCCATGCACGTTCAGAGTAGACGTCGAACATAATGCCCCAGTGGTTGGTCCAGTCACGAGCCTTAGCGTCGTGAGCAGCACCGTTCTTGGTGAAGTCGAGAACGAAGTCAACCCAGTCGGACATTTCGAAGTGCTTGATGAAGAGAGAGTTGCCATCCAGCTTGGAAGTCTTGTACGGCATTTCAATTTCAGCCTTGGACTTCGGACCGAAGGACGGTTCCCACTTATCCTTTGCAAACTTGCCTTCGAAGTCGGAGATAACCATGTCCGGAGCCTTAGACTTCCAGTTGTCCCACTTGATATCCGGGTCAACCCAGTCGATGGTTTCGGTGAAGGTGATCTGGTCAACGAAGATGGTCACAGGAGCCGGCTTACCCGGTTCACCCTGGTTTTCACCCTTGCCAACAGAGAAACGGATTTCCTGAATCTTGTTCCACTGGATATCCTTGGCGACTTCGGCCTGCTTGTTAGCATCCCAAGCCTTACCCTTGTCACCGAACTTCTTCAGAGGAATCTTAACGAGCTTCCAATCGGTGCCCACCTTGGAGCCTTCGATCCAGTCGTTAAGGCTAATCTTGGTCTGGCTCTTGATGTCGTTGCCCTGGTTGTCCAGGATACCAACGTATACCTTTTCGCCACCGAGCTTACCCTTGATCCAGAAGTAGAGACCACCCTTGTTACGGACCTTGGACAAGTCAATGTACTTGCCTTCGCCCAGGGAGTAGGTCACACCGGACCAGTCGTTATTATCGATGTAGAGAGCGAGAACGTTCTTGTTACCCGGAGTCTTGGAGTCAGCTTCGCGCTGTGCGGAGAGACCACCGTAGCTATAGCTGAAGCCCTTCAGGCCATCGGAGTAGAACACACCGTTAGCAACCGGCTTAACCTTACCGTCGAGCTTAGCAGCGTCCTTCGGGCCGTCGATAACGTCTTCGTTTTCGTCCCAGTAAACAATCTTCTTCTTCGGAGCAGCCTTCTTGTTGCCCTTCACGATTTCGATGTTGTCAACCCAGACTTCGAAATCCTTTTCACCACTCTTGTCGATGGAGAAACGGATTTCAGCAATCTTGTCCCAGTCGATACGAGCCGGGAATTCAGACTTACGGGTGTTGTCCCAGTAGAGACCACGGTCCGGGAAGTCGACGAGAGGAATAGAGACCTTCTTCCAATCGGTGGTAACAGCACCACCCTGGATGTACTTGTTCATGGGGAGAACAACCTGGGTCTTCTTGCCGTCGGTAACTTCTTCGTCAATAAGACCGATCTTAACGGTTTCGCCGCCCTTCTTACCCTTGATCATGAATTCGAGCTTGGAGTCAAGCATGAACTTGTTGAGGTCGAAGGTTTCGTTGTAAAGGCAAACAGAAGCGCCGGAATATTCGCTGGGGTCCAGCTTGATATTCAAGGCAGACTTGGACTTATAGCCGCCGTCCTTAGTTACAGTGATACCCTTGCTCTTGCCGCCGTATGCGTAGTCAAAGCCACCCGGACGATATGAATCGTCGAAGAACTTGTAAGGAACTACGCGGGGTGCTTTCGGCTGAGCCATTGTAGCTGTGACACCAAAGCTGAGAGCAGCGATGGTAGCAGCAGTCAATGTACGCTTCATCATATATCGCATCCTTTGTTTGTGTTTAGTTTGAGTTTAAATTAAATCTTTTCAGTGCAAAAAATGCGTACGCGAACAGGTTTCGCGTACACAGATTGAACCAATTACTTGGCTTCCTTCAGGAGCTTTTCAACCAGATCCGGGCTGAAGCGATCCTGACGCTTGCCGTTGATGTAGAAGTTCGGAGTACCCTGAACGCCAACTTTGGCACCGAGGTCGAAGTCCTTCTGGATGCGAGCGTTCATTTCGTCGGTCATTTCGCGATCCTTGTTGAACTGTTCGATGTTCAGGCCAACTTCCTTAGCAACTTCCACGTAGATGGAGTCGCTGAGGCGGCTGCTGTGCGGTGCGAGGGCATAACGGAATTCCCAGAACTTGCCCTGCTTCTGAGCAGCGATGGAAGCTGCAGCTGCCGGACGTGCGTTGGGGTGGAAAGAAAGCGGGAAGTGCTTGTAAACGAACTTGATGTCGTTGGGGTACTTAGCCATGAGGTCCTTGACGGTCGGAGCGATACGGCTGCAGTACGGGCACTGGAATTCGGTAAATTCGACGATGGTGAGCTTCGGGTTTTCAGCACCAAAGACCGGAGAATCATCAACAGGAATATCCCAAACCTTGTTTGCTTCTTCCATTTCCTTCTTGGCATCTTCGATGCTCATGCCAGCGCGCTTTTCGAGAATGTAGGCGACAGCTTCGACGTTGGATTCCAGTTCGGCAACCTTCTTTTCGAGGGTTTCGATCTTAGCCTGCTGGTTGAAAGAACCACCGGCAGAAGCCTGGTTGCAAGCCATGAGGCCGGCAACGGAAATAGCCATAGCAACAATAGAGAGACTTTTCATGTTCATCCTTTGATTTTAACCGAGGGGTGCAGTTTGCCCCCAAAGTTTCGTTAGTTAAGTTGAAATATATATAATGGCGACTTCTTTAGCCCTGGGAAGTTTCTGCGAAGGTCAGGTTTTCGTAGTTCTTCATGGCCAAATTCAGGCGATATTCGTTGGGGAACAGGCAAACCAGGTTGCGTTCCTTGTCGAACATGCAGTCCATGGCGTATTCCTCGGCGAACTTGGACACATCCTTTTCGGGGCCGGAGACCCAGCGGATACCGTGGGCAGGAACGCGGTCCAGGGAGACGTCGGCGCCATATTCGCTCTGAAGGCGGAACTTGAGCACGTCGAACTGAAGTTCACCAACCACACCGATCACAGGAATAGCGGACTTCATGGGTTCGTAAAGCTGGGTTGCACCTTCTTCGGAAAGTTCAGCCAGGCCCTTGGCCATCTGCTTAGACTTCAGCGGGTTCAAGAGGGTTACGCGGGCGAAGTGTTCCGGAGCGAAGTCAGGAATGCCGGTGTAGTTCATCTTTTCGCCATCGGTAAGGGTATCGCCAATGCGGAACAGGCCCGGGTCGTTAATACCCACGATATCGCCAGCCCACGCGTGGTCGATGACTTCCTTATCCTTAGCGAGGAAGGCGGTCGGTGCAGCAAGGCGGATTTCACGGCCGGTACGCACATGGAAAACCTTTTCACCACGGGTAAAGCTTCCGGAGCAGATACGCAGGAAGGCGGTACGGTCGCGGTGCTTGGGGTCCATGTTGGCTTGGATCTTGAAGACGAAGGCGCTGAAAGGTTCTTCACCGGGGTCCACAGGGCGCTTGTCCGTATCACGGACCAGCGGCGGCGGGGCCAGGTTGGCAAAGGCGTTAAGCAGCTGACGCACACCGAAGTTGTTCACGGCAGAGCCAAAGAACACGGGGCACATCTCCCCCTTCAGGAACTTTTCGTGGTCGAAGGGATCCATGGCGCCAGTGACCATTTCATATTCTTCCTTGAACTGTTCCACCCAGTTCTCGCCGCACATTTCCACCAGGCGGGGATCGTCGGGGCCGGTCATCTGGATGAGCTGCTGCTCCCCTTCTTCCTTGTTGAAGGTATGGAAAGTATTGTCGGCGATGGAGTACACACCCTTGAAAAGCTTACCTACGCCAATGGGCAAAGTGAAAGGCGCCACCTTGATCTTCAGGATGTTTTCAATTTCATCCAGCAGGTCCAGCACATGGCGGCCGTCCAGGTCCATCTTGTTAATGAAGGTAATGATGGGTGTGTGGCGCATACGGCAGACGTTCATCAAACGGATGGTCTGCTTTTCCACACCGTTCACGCTATCGATAAGAACGAGAGCGGCATCAACGGCGGTCAGGGCGCGGTAGGTGTCTTCGCAGAAGTCCTGATGCCCCGGGGTATCCACCAGGTTGAACATGCAACCTTCGAAGGGGAAGTTCAGCACGGAGCTGGAAACGGAAATACCGCGCTGCTGTTCGATCTTCATCCAGTCGGAAACAGTGTAGCTGCGGTTGGACTTGGCGCGGACATGGCCCGCTTCGCGAATGACGTTACCGTACCACAGGAACTTTTCGGTAATGGTCGTCTTACCGGCGTCAGGATGGCTAACGATAGCGAAAGTACGGCGTTTTTCAATTTCCGGATTCATATATAGGCTCCAGGTTCGAGGCTCGAGGTTCCAGTTTCGAGGCACGAGGCTCGAGGTTCAATTTTTCGGGGCAAAAGATAGAAAAAGACCGCCGAGCATATCGGCAGTCTTCACAAAATGCTGCGCCACATCAGGGCAAACCGTGAACCAATCTAGGGATTTTCCGGCTCATCCACATAGATCTGGAATGCGTTTCTACCCGAGCGTTTTACCTGGAGCAAGGCCTTATCAGCGCGGTCAAAGACCTTTTCAAAGTTCACTTCCTCTTCCTTGACAAAGGCTGCACCAACGGATAGAGAAAGGACGCTGTACTTTGGATCCGAGGAGAACAATTCATCCGCCTTGGCGAACAACTTGCTGATGCTCACAGACAGTTCGGAAAATGTCTGAACGCTGGGCAACAGGAGGACGAATTCATCACCACCAAAGCGGCAGATGGAAACATTGTCGCCGAAGAACGTATTGCGAAGTGTTTCACACAAGCGCTTGAGAATTTTATCGCCTTCCAAATGGCCGTAGTCATCATTGATTTTTTTGAAAAAATCAAGATCCACCACCATCATGGCACCAAGGTTCTTTTGCACAACAATGTACTTGTCGAAAGCCTTTTCCATGTAGCGGCGGTTCCAAAGGCCGGTAAGTTCATCGGTATACGAGGCGATCTCGTTCTTGTTGATTGTAAGTTCATTACTGTACATGGTGTGCAAGTATTCTTGCATTACTTTGTTAATAAACAAGCCACTGACCATCATTATCAGGAATTCAATGGTTTCACCACCTACGATACCAACAAACCAAGGAACGGCGTCAATATCTGAACGAAGTCCTGCCATGTAGTCGGAAATCTGCCAGTTGCAAATCAGCAGCACTAAGTAGGAGACTCCACAAACAGAAAGGAATGTACGGCGACGGCAGTACAGCAAACTGGTCATGGGAACAAAGAAGTAGGACAAGTAGATGCCAATGTGATCTATGCACATGGTATAGATGGTGAAAAGCGTTCCAAAAAGGCCCACATATTTGATTACAGCACTTTCAGGAATCTTTTTATAAAGAATCGCATGCCCACCTGCAAAGGTAAGTGCGATCAGGAGCGTCTGCAGACACGAGGACAACGTTACATCAGGAAACGCGCCTAGCAAGACTCCTACGGCAATGGCGGGACCTACAAGGCAGCAAAACCAAAGAACGTACCCGAAGAAATGGTTAACCCTTTTTTCGTGGTTTCTGAGAAAGTACTCAAAGTGAAGTTTGCTAATATCATCCATACGCTTCAAGTATAGATATTTTTTTTCGCCGCGTTCAAACTTTTTTTGCCGACAAAACGATTGTGATTTTTATCAAAGCGAGCGTTTGTGCCTGCCAGATGAAACTAGCCCGAGTCTAGCACTAACGGTGGTGATAAGGATGGTTTTGCATCACCATCTGCACGCGATAAAGCTGTTCCGCCGTAATAATGCGGGCATGGTCATGGGTGAAAGTCAAAGGAGACAGGCTCAAAAGCATGTCCGCAGACTTCTTCAAATTTTCATCAATGCCGTAGGCGGAACCAATCAAGAAAACCACATTCCCAGGAAAGCGATCACGTAAGGTGTCGGACAGTTTTACCGTATCCATCAGTTTGCCTTCTTCAGACAAAATAACGCGTTTGAATTCACCCTTGGGGAACTTCTTCTCGAAGAGGGCCGCTTCCTGGGCCAGGGACTGCAGGCGGTCATCCAGCTTGGATTCCTTCAATTCCACAACTTCCAGAGGGATAGCTCCCCCACGGAGGCGCTTCACGTACTTGTCCACCTCGTCGGCAATGTACGGCGAACCAGCCTTACCAAAAACTGCTAAAACCCATTTCATGATCTTCGATAATTATGATTTATGAATTACGATTTACGAGATAAAAACTAGGCGGCTAAGCCGCGATTATAAATTTCATACTTCATACTTCGTAATTCGTACTTTATAACTGGTCGCGCTAGCGACCGACAGCCAGGCGGTCAATGAGGAAGTTGGGCATGTCCTGCTTACGCATGCGTTCCTGGGTTTCGTAAACATCGTAGTCCACACGGATCAGGCGGATGCACTTGGTTTCCGTATCCAGCAGGCACCAGCAGGAGCGAGGATCGCGGTCGCGGGGCTGACCCACGCTACCCACGTTCACCAGAAGACGCTCGGTGTCTTCGATGGTATATTCGTACTCGTCCAGAATCTTGGGAATGGCCATGGGGCGGCTTGCCACGATAACGGGACTGTGGGTATGGCCCACAAAGCAATAACGGCCAGTAAAGTGGTCAAAGGCGTCCAGGGCGTCTTCAAGTTCAGTCACATAGACCCAGTCTGCCGGGCTCAAGGGAGACGCATGGACAAAGCAAATATCGTTTTCTTCGTGAATGTACGGCAAGGAACGCATGAATTCCACGGATTCCTTGGACAGATGATTCTGAGTCCATTCAATGGCTTGCTTGGCATAGGGGTTGAAGCCAGCACTGGATTCGTACTTGATGGCAACGCTATCGTGGTTACCTATAATACATACATCCATATTTTCACGGGCCAATCGAACACATTCGTCGGGATCTACACCATAGCCAACCAAATCACCAAGACAAATCCTACGGTCCACGTTGTTATCCTTCATGGACTGCAAAACAGCCTCGAAGGCCACAGCGTTGGAGTGGATATCAGAACAAATTCCGTAAAGCATGGGCTTAATTTATATTATTAGACGAAAGACGAGAGACGAGAGACGAGAGATTTTTCATTTTTTTTCGTTTTTTTTCTATCTTTGGGCCTGTATGGAAACGATTCAAGACAAGCTGAAAGTCAGCATTGCCTATACGCTCAAGGAAAAGACCGGGAAAATCCTGGAAGAAGTGCCCGCAACGCACCCTTTCACCTACATTCACGGTTTCAACAACATCATTCCTGGACTGGAAGATGCCTTGAACGGTCGTCACCTCAACGAATTTTTCACTGTAGACATACCCTGCATGCTGGGCTATGGCCCCTATCGCGAAGACATGATTCTGGAAGTTCCCAAGGAGGAACTCAGCGACATTGGCGAAATCTGGCTGGGAATGGAGCTGGAAATGACCCAGGACGATGATATCCGCGAATTCCAGCTGCCCGACAACGCCGACGACTTCATCGCAGGCCTTAACCTCGATAGCGACGACAGCGAAAGCGAAAACGAGGAATCCGACGGGGTCTATATCATCAAGGAAATCAAGAAGGATACCGTCATTGTCGACGGCAACCACCCCTTTGCAGGCAAGGACCTCACTTTCGACGTGAAGGTCGTTGCCATCGAGGAACCTAGTTTCACGGAGCTGGAATCCGGATTCCCGGACAAGGAAGGCGACGAATTTGACGATCTTGAAGACGACGCCGACTCTTTCGGCAGCGACTTCGGACACAATCCCGATAATTTCAACAGGAGATGGCGCTAATGGCATCCATGGACGAACTGAAGAAGGCTGCTGGCGTTAAGGCTGCGGACATGATCAAGGACGGTATGACCGTCGGTCTTGGTACAGGCAGCACCGCGGCCCACATGGTGAATCGTCTTGCAGAACGCATCAAGACCGAAGGCATCAAGGTCGTTGGCGTTTCCACCAGCTGGAGCACCACCCTTCAGTGCCGCGCCCTCGGTATTCCCCTGAAGGAAATGGGCGAAGTCTCCCATCTGGACATGGTCATTGACGGCGCCGACGAAATCGACAACAACCGCAACCTCATCAAGGGCCGCGGTGCAGCACACCTGCTTGAAAAGATTGTCGCCTCCATGACCGACAACTACGTGATTATCGCAGACAGCGGCAAGAAGGTAGACGTCCTGGGCACCAAGTTCGCCGTTCCTCTGGAAATCATCCCGGGCGCCATCGCCGTTGTTACCGAAAAGGTGAAGCAGCTGGGTGGCGAGCTCAAGGTCCGTATGGGCGCCCCCGGCAAGGACGGCCCCGTCATCAGCGACTCCGGCAACCTCATCGCCGACGCCAAGTTCCCGCCCATCGCCGATGCCGACAAGTTGGCTCGCGACCTGGAACACATCGTAGGTATCGTTGGCCACGGCCTCTTCATCGGCATGGCTACCAAGGTGATCCTTGCCGACGCCGAAAAGGGCCTCATCGAATTCTAAAAATTGAGGGTGACCCGTCAAGGTCGCCCTTTTTGTTTCAAAAAAGACACTTTCGTGTAAAAACTTTTCTTAAGTACCGCAAAAAACGGCACTGTTTATACATTTACAACACATTGCGTGTAAAAAACATACATTTGAAAACAATTGTATACAGAATAATGTATCTTTTTTTTAATAATTGAAAAAATAATCTAAATTGGGTTCAGGTGGAAACAGGATTAGGCTAGATGAGGATTGATAAGGAGCATCAACGATGGATCAGAATGTAATCAGTTATCTGATTATAATGGAGTTTCTGGCATTAGTAAACTGTGGCCTGTTGCTTTACACCTATAAGAAGCCCACCAATTTTTACTACCCCGCAATATTCGTTACAATCCCCGTCGGCATTCTTGGCGACCTGTTTCTCGCTTTGTCCACCAATGTAGAAGAAGCCCTCCTGGCAAACAAAATTTCCTACTTCGGCGCAAGCTACCTGCCCCTGTTCGTGTTCTTCGGGTTCCTCTCCATTTGCAACATCAAGTTGAGTTCCCGAATCAAGGCAATCCTCGCCGTTTTCTGTACCCTCATATTTATTCTCGCCTCCACCGCTGGCTTCAGCGACATCTACTATGTAAACCCTTTCTATAGAATGGTCATGGGTGTAGGCAACTTCGGTGTGGAAGCCTACGGCCCCGCCCACTTCCTGTTCAACATTTTCCTCGGCTTCTTCGTTGTGGCAGACATTTTCGTCATCATCTATTCCGCCACCACCAAGAAGAACGTTTCCATGAAGACCCTCCTGCTCCTGAGCCTTCTGGAAATCGTGGACATCATCTCCTTCTTTATTTCCAGAGCCATGGACAGCGACGCACTGGTGATGCCCGCCGTCTACATCATCTCTGAACTGATCTTCCTTACCATCATTTCCCTAGGTGAAGAATACGACCTGGATAACGCTATCGTCAATTCCCTGCAGTCCAGCAACACCACAGGCTTCGTCTACGTATCCCAGCGCAAGAAGTTCCTGGGCGCAAACGACCAGGCCCTGGAAATGCTGCCGGAACTGAAGTCCCACCGTATCGACACCAAACTTACGGATTCCGATTACACCAGTCAGACTATCCTGAAGTGGATCGATAAGATCAGCAAGGATCCGAACAAGAAAACCTTCTACATCAACGTGGGCGACAAGCACTTCAAGGCAAGCCTCCACAGCATCGATTATTCCAGCATCAAGAATGGTTACCTCTTCGGTATCGAAGACGACACCAAGACCCAGGAATACATCAACCAGCTTGGCGTAAGCAACGACCAGTTGAAGGAAAGCCTGAATAACCAGAACATGCATATTCACGCCA
This sequence comes from Fibrobacter sp., assembly GCA_024399065.1. Classification (NCBI taxonomy): domain Bacteria; kingdom Pseudomonadati; phylum Fibrobacterota; class Fibrobacteria; order Fibrobacterales; family Fibrobacteraceae; genus Fibrobacter; species Fibrobacter sp. The sequence continues at coordinate 9,741 of JAKSIB010000010.1, forward strand.
TCCAGGAACAGATGATCGTGAACATGGCTACCATGGTGGAAAGCCGAGACAGCAATACCGGCGGACACATCAGAAGATCCAGCGTGTGCGTGAAGATTCTCGTGGAAGAAATTCTCAGACAGAACACCATGGAACTGACCCCGGAATTCTGCGAAGCTATTGTCAAGGCAGCCCCGATGCACGACCTGGGTAAGATCGCCATCGATGACTTGATTCTTCGTAAGCCAGGCCGTTTCAACCCGGACGAATTCAACACCATGAAGACCCACGCCGAAAAGGGCGCCGCCATCGTGGAGAACCTCCTCTCCACCATCGAAGATCCCTATTTCGTGAACATCGCAAAGAACGTGGCCAACTACCACCACGAACGTTACGACGGTAGCGGCTATCCCAAGGGCCTCAAGGGCGACGAAATTCCGCTGGAAGCACGCATCATGGCCGTGGCCGACGTGTACGATGCACTGGTGAGCCGCCGCTGCTACAAGGACAAGTTCTCCTTCGACGAAGCCTTCAAGATTATCATGGATTCCATGGGCTCCCACTTCGACCCCAAGCTGCAGGATGCTTTCATCAAGTGCAGCCCCCGCCTGGAACGCTTCTATACCCAGGAATAATTATGAAGTATGATGTATGAAGTACGAAAAAAAAATCGCGGCAAAGCCGCCTAGCTTAGTCTAATAATTCATACTTCGTAATTCGTACCTCGTAATTAAAAAAAGCCCCCCGCATTTCTGCGAGGGACTTTTTTTGCTTTAAGCTCTAAGCTATTAAGCTTCTTCGTCGGAGAGTTCCGGAGCCTTCTTGATCACGTTGCGGCGGCCGTAGCGAACCTTGGACGGATCGAAAGTGGTTTCAACCGGGGCGACATCGTCTTCAGCGACAACCGGAGCAACAGGTGCTGCGGGTGCGGCGGCGGGAGCGGCCGGAGTTTCAACCGGAATACGCGGAGCCAGCGGGCGGCGTTCTGCTGCGGGTGCGGCAGGTGCTTCGGCGGCTGCGGGTGCTGCTGCAGGAGCGGCAGGTGCTGCGGGAGCTGCAGCCTGGGCTTCTACGTTGTTGTTTTCACGACGAGGACGTTCGGGACGGCCTTCGCGACGGTCGCGGCGGTTGCCACGATCCTGACGCTGTTCGTTGTTGCGATTTGCGGACTGCTGCTGAGCAGGAGCTGCCTTTTCGCGGTTTTCCTTTGCAGGACGATCCTTACCGTTGTTGTTCTGGCGATTTTCCTTGTTAGCCTTTTCACCGCGCTGAGCCATTTCCTGGCCGTTGATCGGGCGGCGGGAGTTCGGCTTCAAGTTCATGTCCGGTGTGAGCTTCTTGAAAATCGGGGTACGAAGCATAGTAAGGAGCTTGTTAACCTTAGAAAGGATAACAATGCACAGAATCACTGCTACGAGAGACAGTGCGATTGCGATGTATTCCATTCGGGGCACCTCATAAGTAAGGGTTAACCGTGCGTACAGGCTGGAAATAAACCCATAGGCCGGTGTGACTTGCTGTGTTTAGTTAAGGGGCCATCTTAATTGCCTTGAACAAGGCTACGCCTCCTAGAGGCTTGACGGCAAAGGGCTTCGGGCAATAATTGGGCCAGCGAAGCGGGTTTAGGGTCCCCACCGTAGCGGCGGACCTAGCAGTCACGCGCCAAATATAGATAATTTTCGGGGTTTAATCCCAAGTTTATTCACAAAAAATCCCCCAATCCGACGGACTGGGGGTGGCGGTTTAAGTTAAATTCGCGAATTTCAGGTCGTTTTGGCCGATTATCGACCCATATCCAGCTTGTCCAGGGACTTTTTCACTGAATCTGCGTAGGCGTTCAGGGAGTCCAAGGTGTGCTGGAGAGAATCGATGGAATGCTGCATGGAGGCATTTTCCTGGGTCAGGCGACCAATTTCTGCCTCGGCTTCCTTATCGGAGCATCCCATGAAGGTGAAAGCGGAAAGGATAAAGGATAAAGTGAAAAGGGGGGCGCAGATTTTCTTCAACGTTTTCATAGGATCAATTTTAGTAAAAATCATTGTTGATCACAATCGTCAATCATATTATTGTATTTCGTCAATCCATCCCGAATGTTGTCCAAATATTTTTCATTCCATTCAAGAATTTCCTCCACAAGGTCCTCATCAATTGTTACATAGGGACCCCTACAAGGTATAACGCCGTACAAGGCATAAGTTGAACTCGTAAAAATATCATCCTCTCCTTCAAAGCAAGACTTTTCCTCTTTTGATAGATTGACGTAAGCGTAAGAATTACGGAAGGCTTCTTTTTTTTGAGAAATAATTCTGTCAACTTCTTCGCTAGACTTTGTATACTTCATTTTCCGCTTAATACTGCAATAACCATCGGCGGAAACCGTTTTTCCTAGAAGACCCGTTGTATCCATGAGCTGAACATCAGACAAAGCCTTATTCACATCCACCTTCGCACCCTGGAGTCCTTTTATTTCAGGATCATCACTACATCCCGCCCAGAAAAAGGCAGCCAAGGACATCACAGCCTTACAAAAATATTGACTAAAAATATTCTTCATAAAAACCTCCTATATGCACAAGCAAGTGCAAGCCCTGATTTAGGAGATAAAATAGAATTTTTTATCTTTTGACGGAGAATAAAAATTGTGTTCTACAAAAATACGTGATATGAATAATCAAGAATTGCTACTTCCTGTGGGAACCTGGGACATGTTGGAAGCCGCCGTCAAGAACGGGGCCGATGCCGTTTACTTTGGTGTGCCCCACTGGAATGCCCGCGGCCGCACCGAGGACTTCTCCTTCGAAGATGTGGGAGCAATGATCCGCTATGCACGCGCCCACGGAGTCCGTAGCTTTTTGGCAATGAACGTTCTCGTGTTTGAACGTGAACTTCAGCAGTTGCCGGAATTCTTGGAACAGATTATTGCGTTGGAACCGGATGCATTTATTATCCAGGACATCGGTCTTGCCCGATTGATCCGAGCCATTTGTCCCAACCAGGAAATTCACGCCAGCACCCAAATGACCTTGGCCAGCGCCGAGGGCGTAAACCTGGTGAAGCCCATCGGATTTAACCGCGCCGTCTTGAGTCGTGAACTTTCTGCAAAGCAGATCGCCGCCGTAAAGGCAGGCACCGACTTGGAAATTGAAGTCTTTATACACGGTGCCTTGTGCGTCTCCTATTCGGGACAGTGCCTCACCAGCGAAAACTTCGGTGGACGTTCCGCAAACCGCGGGCAATGCGCCCAGAGTTGCCGCCTTCCCTACCGCATTTTCGTGGACGGAAAGGAATACACAGAAACCAATGCGCAGTACTTGTTCAGCACCCGGGATTTGTGCGCCTTGCCTAAATTGGCGGAACTGCGGGAGGCTGGGGTCGAGTCTTTGAAAGTGGAAGGCCGCTTGAAGAGCCCCGAATACGTGGCTGCAGTGACTAGGGCATATAGGAAAGCTTTGAATAACCTGGGCAACGCTAGTGACCGCGCGGACCTTGGTCTGGATTACAAGGACAAGGAACCGCTGGAAGTGTTGTTCTCCCGCGGTCTTTCCACTGGCTGGCTGGACGGCGACAACCATCAGGAACTTGTGAACGGAACCTTCAGCAATCACCACGGTATGTACCTGGGTAAGGTTGTTAAGGTGGAACGCGGTTCTGTTTTCGTTGCTCTGGACGACACCAAGGAAATCGGCGTTCCCTGCGCAGGCGATGGCATCTTGTTTGAAGACGCCACCTTCGGCGTAAGCACTGGTAGCCGTTTGTACGGCGCCCAGATGGTGCAGAATCCCCACACGAAGCGTGGTGACGGAATGCGTGGGAAGGGACCCATGTTGCGCCTGGATTTCGGCAGGGACTTCGACATGCGAGACATCGGCCGCAATATGGACGTGTTCCGCAACGACTCCCCTGCCCTAGAAAAAGAGCTGCGTAAGACGTTCACGGACCGCAGTCAAGAAACGAAGCGCCCCGTAAATATGGAATTGACGGGAGCGGTGGGTGAAAAACTGACCCTGAAGGTTTGGCTCGCTGGCGTTACCCTGATGCAGGGGGCGGACAAGGCAGCCATTGTGGAAAGCGAAAACGTTCTGGAAGCGGCGAAGAACGCGGCGGATCCCGCCGCAATCGAAGCGCTGGCCCGCAAGGAACTGGGCGGCCTCGCCTCCACGCCTTATGAACTTGGAACGCTGATGGTCCGAGTGGACGGCGCACCTTTCGTTCCTGGAAAGGTGCTGCGCAACATGCGCCAGGCCGCCACCCAGCAGTTGGAAGAAGTCCAATTGCAGTGGAAGGAACTGAACCCAAGCGCCCGCGATGGCAAGAAGTTCCTGCAGAATATCACAATAAAGTTCAAGGCCGCGGCGGCCCTCGCCAAGAAGAACATTCAGAACGCCTCCACCCAGAAGGCAGAAAACTTCGGCGTCACCGCAAACGTTGCAAAGCCGGTTATTTCTGTTCTGGTCCGTAATCCTGAACAGATTTCCGCCCTCAAGGGCCTCGCCATCGACAACGTCATTATGGATTTCGACTGGGGTGTTAAATACGACGAACCCCTCCAGCAGATTCGTGATCTCGGTTTCAAGGCGGGCATGGCAACCCTTCGCGTCCACAAGCCCGGCGAAAACCATTACCTCCGAAAGATTCTGGAACTTTGCCCCGACTTCGCTTTGGTCCGTAACTTGGGCGCCCTCTCCGTTCTTAAGGACAGCGGAATCCCGCTCACAGGTGACTACAGCTTGAACGCAGCCAACTCCGCCAGCTATGAATGGCTCCTGGACCAAGGCCTCACAACGCTTCACCCTTCCTGGGACTTGAACAGCACCCAGCTTTTCGACTTGCTGGATAGCATCGACGGAAGCCGCTTGGAACTGACACTTCACCAGTACATGCCCGCCTTCCATTCTGAATACTGCGCATTCGCACGCAGCCTCACCACGGGCCGCCGCTTCCCGGAATGCGGAAAGATCTGCACCCAGCACAAGGTTGAAATTCAGGACCACAAGGGCGAACGCCACTTCCTGCAATCCGATGCAGAATGCCGCAACACTTTGTTCGTAGGCCATCCTCAGTCCGCACTGAAGCTCATGCCGCAGCTCCGTACCGCAGGCGTAAACCACTTCCGCCTGGAGATGTTGAACGAAGATCCAGAAACAGTCCGCCGCAAGGTGCTGATTTACACCCAGGCAATTCAGGGAAAGATTTCTATTGAAGACGCCATCCGCGAAGCGGGAATTCAGGAAAAGTACGGTTTAAGCGAAGGTCAGCTTTTCAACGAAAGCACCTGGCAGAACCGCAAAAAATGTGATTAAGCGTTTGTTTTCCCATTTACACACAATCTTTTCTTTTTATATTGTACGTCTGTTAGGAGGAGTTAATGAATACTAATATTATCTTAGCAACCTTACTGATCACAAGCATCTTTTGGGGCTGTTCAGAAAACAAAGACGTCAAACAATTTGACCAAGCAAAAAAAAATGTTCACAAAATAACACAACAGAGTCTTCAAGACGAAACTCCACCAGAAAAATTGGTAGAGCGGTTTTGTGAACGAAAGAACAGTAATGCGGTTCATTCATGCATTGACTCATTAAATGCAACCATTCAGCACCAACTAGACAGCATATTTCAAACAGCAGACTACAAAGCCCAGAAGGATGAACATTCAAAAAAAATTGATTCACTAACAAAGAATGCACTACCCCCAAAAGCACCTTTACCTCCAAGTCCGGAAGGTGTGATTAGAATACTATTAACAAAGAAGATTTTGGGGGGATAAAAAATGAACAAAATTATTTTCGGCATCCTTTTTCTCATCTTTTATACAGTAAGCTCAGCTACAATATTCTGTGAAGATCTTGATGATTACGCCATTTAGCTATACTGGAGAATGGGTAAAAACATGTAATGGAAATACCGGATCTAAAAAAGCTATATAAAATCCATTATTGGTTGCAACTTTTGCGAAGGAACTATCATAAAAAATCAACTCATTAAACAAACAAAATCAATGGGATGACGAAGATTCAAATAACATCAGCCACGAAAGAATAGACGTCAACACTGCAATTGCTCAACAAAAGGTAATCTGGTTTGCCCAACAATGTCATTAAAAAGGGATTAGTAATTATAACATTTCTAATCAATTTGACATATGCACAAAAGTCTGCCATAGAATTGTGCGTATCCTTTAAAAGTAATGTTTGCAAAGAGAATCAAAGTAACGAACCAACAGCTTACTCTATTCACATAAAGAATCTTGCACCTTCATACAATTTACCACACAGTTCATTGCCTGATTCGATATTTTGCGAATGTTCATCTTGGACAACTCCGACTTACCAACTACAAGGTCTACCTGGAGAGTCTCTTCCATTCTTTTCATTTGCAGTTTGTTCATCCGTCGGAGAAACCGGTATTCAAAAAAAAGTTATGCCCACACCCCCAACATTTGAAACAGAGTCTTCTATTGGAAAACAAATTCATTATGCAACGGGTATATCCTCAAAAAAGGAGATTATTCAATTTTTTGGAAAACCGATTATATTGGAATGGAGAACGTCGTTTAATTGCCAAGGCGATAGCCTTCAAAACCAAATTTTAACACATAAATTAGATGCGGTAATCGTTAGCGAATGCGATTAAAGGAGATCCCGTCCCCATTCGGGGATCATGACCACGTAAATGCTTCCCCAAAGAGGATAACTCAACTAAGAAACTAAAGTTTCAAGTTTCGTATAAAAGCACTAAGTGGTCAAAGTTGTCAAAGCACGGGATGACAGTTGAAACAGAGCGTTACTTTTCTTCTGCCTTTTCTTTAGCTTGGGCTTTACCGGCGGCAATGGCTTCCTTAGCCAACTGGTCCACAAGTTCATTCCACTTGACGCCAGTGTGTGCAGCCACCTTTTCAAATTTCACACGGTGCAGATAGGGCTGAGCAGCGCTTACATAGCGCTTGGCAATATTGCTCTTAGCCTGCCATTCGCCCTTGGCCCAGCGGGCAATGCCTTCGTAGTCATGGCAAATCACGCCATTCTTGTTGTTGGCATCTAGCCAACGCATAGCCTGGTAGCTAGCCATTACTTCACCGTCGATATTACGGCTCTCGGCTTCAAAGGCGGTCAGACCATTTCCTCGGGCGATTTCCTTGTCATCTTCTGTCACAACAAAAGCCCAGCCGGAATAGGGAAATCCCGGAGAGAACGACCCGTCCACAAACACGCGGATTCCACCAGGAGCGGGAACGGCCATGCCGGAAATCCAAGCCTCCGCCTCAGCCTTCGTTCCAAAGGATTTGAACAGAACACCCTTCACACCGTGGGTCAGTTTTTCACACTCGTCCCAGGTGGTAACGATTTTACTTTCGGTAGGGGTCTTGATCGCGTAGAACTTCTGCTTTGCCATATTTCAAATTTAGTATATTTTGCCCATATTTGCCCGCGGAGTCATAGTGAAGCCATCACCGTATTTTACAGACCGTTTCAAGTACTTTTTCAAGCGATTCAGCAAAGAGGAATCGCTGTTCAAGTGGTTTGCAGAAAAAGCCGGTGACGATTCCGCCCCCTTCAATTTTCCAGAAGCGCTGAAGGGTAACCCCAAGACCTTGGTGATCCTCCCCCGGGAAATGGAACACGTGGCCACATTTACCCACGCCATGCCCGACGCATTCTTCAAGAATGCCCTGCTCCTCGCCCACGAATCCATGCACGCATTGGTTTCTGCCAAGCGCGCCCAGGCCATCTACTACAGCGACCTGGAATGCCGCTACGGCGAACAGGTTTTCGAGGAAATGGAACAGAAGATCAAGGATTACGCACCCCAGGTGGTCATCTACCTGGGCAACAGCTTCCTTCCTAGACTTTACCTGGCCAAGGTCAGTGGCGCTCCCTGCAGAATCGGATTCTGCAGCGAGAACAACTATCCGTTCCTTAACCTGAGTCTCCACCCCGACAAGTCTTCCGAAGCAGCCTTGATCACCCAGTATTACGGAGTCAAGTAATGCAGAAAGGTTTCTCCACAATCATCACCGAAAACGGAGGTTATGCAGACTTGCATCTGCATACCAAGCTTTCCGATGGTTCCCTTGAAGTGGAAGAACTCCTCACCCTTTGCAAGCGCAAGGGCCTTCGCTGCATTTCCATTACGGACCACGACAACCTGGACAGCTATAACCTGGCCGTGGAACCCGCCAAGGCCTTGGGCCTTGAAATCCTTCCCGGCATCGAGATTTCCTCCGTTTGGCAGGGCAAGGACATCCACATTCTGGGCTACTACTGCGACCCCACCAACCTGGCCCTGAACATGGAACTTCAGGACTTTACCAAGCAGCGCATTACCCGCGTAAAGGCCATCATCAAGAAGCTGAACGCCCTAGGTATCGACATCACCTTCGAAAAGGTGCTGAGCTACTGCAAGGGTAAAGTCATCGGCCGCCCCCACATCGCCATGTCCCTGGTGGACGAAGAATACATCGGAAGTTTCTCCGAGGCATTCACCAAGTACCTGGGCGACGGCTGCGTAGCCTTCGTGGAAAAGAAGGGCCTCAACCCCCAGCAGACCATCCGTCTCATCGAAAACGCAGGCGGCATTGCCGTACTCGCCCACCCCTACAAGTCCGGGGTCAGCGACGAGTTCATCGAACAAATGGTGGAATGGGGCGTGCAGGGCATGGAAATCTACACCCCGTCCCAGAAGGGCGCCGTGGGCCGCAAGTACAAGGAAATGGCCCAGCACTACGGCCTGGTGGGCACCGGCGGTTCCGACTTCCACACCGAGAGCGGCACCTACCCTCCCAACTGCACCAAGATGCCCTACACCGTGGTACAGGCACTTCGCGAACGTCGCGAGAAGTCCCGCGCAGAATGGTACTAACCGCCAATGAACGTCGCTTCTGAAAAGAATCCCCTGATGTTCGTCGTCATGGCCATTAGCTTGTTTTTAGCAACAAGCGTTTTCGCAGATATCCAAAAGCCCAACAAGTACGAGCTGCCGGCGGCACAGGATTCCGTTTTCCAGTCCCCCTGGACCATCGACCCCGCCCCCCGGGAAACCGACGCCGGCCGTTGGGTGCTCCCCCTCCACGAGGTCATGCAGCGCACCTACGACATCTCCGGCCAGAAATCCGAATGGCTTTTGGGAACATCGATTCTGGGAAACCCGGAACTGGATCCCTTCGTCATGGGAATCAGCCAGCTCACCCGCCGCTATCCCAGCAAGCTGGCCGGGCTTTACACCACCCGCCTGGGCTATGACGGTAGCACCCTCACCCTGAACGGCGAGAACGGGATTCTTTTTGAAGAACGTAAGGGCGTTGCTGTAGACACCCCCGTGGTAGACATAAACTGGGAACGGCCCGCCTTCAGCGGAAATGCCTTGCGCCTGGACTTTCGCAGACTGATTACGGACTCTGTGACCTTGGACCTGGGAGTCTCCAGCCATTCCACCATCAACTCCAAGGAGTACAGCTACGTCAATGTGGCCCACTCCCCCTACTTCGCCTTAGGTCGTGACTCCACCCAGATTCCTTTTGGCGGTAGAAACATCGCCATGAACAGCATGCATATTCAGCCCATGCTCACCTGGCGTTTCGGATTCGGTAAGGCCTACGCCAAGATGAACTACATGGACCTGAGGAATGCCGACGAGACCAACCACAAGGTTATCATCGACTCCCTAGATCTTTCCATCCGTAAATTCCAGACAAACTACTACGTCATCGACATGAAAACCCGTACCTACGGCGCAGGGGCTGAATTCTACCCCATCAAGAACTTGACCTTGAGCACCGACATTTCCTACGGCAATCATGAAATCAAGGAAGATTCCCTGCCCAAGTTCACCAAGAGCGTGAACAATTATACTGATACAAACGGCATAGCCCATTCCGACTATACTTACCAAGACACAATTCTGAAGACAAACTACGAAACAATTCTTGGAAGTTTCGGAGCCCGTTACAACACCTTCCTGAACCCCGCACTGAAATTCAATTACGAATTCCTGAACACCGAAAAAATCGGTAACGACAAACGCAAGAGCAAATATTTCCAGGACCGCGAAGTTGGTTACGCAGAAGTTTCTGACACTTTGTTCGGAGCACTGATGTTCCGCGCCCAGGGCGGTATGCAGCGTAACAGTTCCCTATTGAACATTGTGGACTTCGCCCCGGCTTTCTCTGCTGACGTGTTGGCCTTGCTGCCTTATAGCTTGCGCCTTAGCGGATCCTACCGCCACGACAACAAGTTCCCTGACGCAAACCAGCTGAAGATTTACGAAACCGGCCGTCTGGCAGTTCCTAACAAGGAGCTGAATTTCGAAGAGCGTGACCGAGCCACCATGAACTTGGGTTGGCAAAAACGCGACGTTTTCTACGGTCTCGGATTCCGCTTCGAAAACGCAGACAACCTGATTAAGCCCAACTGGGTCAAGGTGGGCAGACAGTGGCTGTACAACGGTTTCGTCGACGCAGAAACCACCATCGACGAAGCATTCAAATGGCAGAATATCGACAACGTCAAATCCATTGACTGGATGTTCCAAGTAGGTTTCCGCCTGGGCAACTGGAAGTTCTATCTGGAACGCGGCGAAACCTTGGAACGCAGCAAGAAACTCATCGACACTCCGGAACTTTACTACAAGGGAAGCATCCACTGGCAGAATCGATTCGTGTTCGACCGCCTTGGCGTAAGCGTACGTGTGGATTGGCAATGGTTCGGCGACCGCTACGACTGCACTATCAACAATGGTTTCGTAGAACTTGAAAAGATGGAACATTACCTGGCATTGGATTTCGAAGCCAGAATGCAGATCCTCCAATTCGAACTTTACAGCCGAATCGAGAACTTCAATCACAGCATCTATATGCCTGAATCCGGCTACACCCCGGAAGGCCTCCGCTTCGCCTATGGCATCGTCTGGACCTTCGGCAACTAAATAACTTCGGCCTACGTCCTAACGTACAACAATTGAAACCTTCCTAACCATCTTTTTTCCGCTAATTTTTCAGCTTATAAATCCAGGGCCAGAGTTTTCCTGTAACCCACAGGTTCTTGCCATCGTAGGCAATGCCGTTCAGTACGTCCATATCGGGATACTTGCGAAGCAGTTCAGAAACCTTCTTGGAAAAATCAAGGTACTTGACCACCTTGCCAGAAGGCAGGGAAATGACGGCAATCAAGCCGGTCTGCCAAATGTTTGCATAAAGGGTGTCGCCAACCACCTCAAGTTCGTTCAGCATGTTCACTGGGCGATCCCCATCACGAACTGGAATGGTTCCCACCACATAGAAGCCGCCCATGGCCAGCTGCAAAAGTTCGCTACTGCCGTTACTCATGAGCAAAGCGCTGCGCCAATAGGTAAGCCCCCAGCCTTCCGTAGGAATACGGAATTCACTCTTCCACTTAAAGGTTCTGCGGTCATAGATAAATGCCTTGTGTGCCTTCCAAGTCAGGTAGAAAATATCGTCGCCCACCGCAATGGAGCCCTCGCCAAAATAGCGGTCAGCCAAGCGGGTGGAATCCAAAACCTTGCCATCCAAGGTACGGCGGTACAAACCGGACTTTCCGTAAAGTCCCGTAGTTTCAATCAAATCCTTACCATCAAAGAACAAACCCTGGGTAAAATGGCTCTGGTCATGAGGAATGGAATCCACAATCACAGGCACCTCTCGGGGAGCCTCTGCAAACAATGCAGACGCCAAAGCCAGAGACAAACCAAAAATCGTTTTCAAAAAAGACATTTCTTTCGCCATTGGTACATCAATATCTATTATAAATATAGCATCTTAGAGATTTATTAACCAAGGAAAGGCCCCCACAAAACTTACGCATTTCTTACACGCTAAATGTTCGTAAATCGTTGAGTATTTAGGACTTACGTGTATCATTTCGGGAAAATTATACTAGATTTGCCCCCATGGGCGAATTACGCACTCCAGCTAAGGTTAAAATCATTGTCGGCATCCTGGCCAAGGACGCCGAGGCTGTGGAGTCTGTGCGCGAAACCCTGAAAAACCGTTTCGGCGAAGAAGACCTGAACCTCGCCCCCTTCTCCTTCACATTCACCAACTACTACAAGGAAGAAATCGGCGACGCTCCCGTGCGCGCGTTCTTCAGCTATGAAACTTTGGTGGACCGTGAGGAAATCGTGGATATCAAGCTCTGGACCAACGACGTGGAACTTTCCATCGCCGAAGCCGCGGGCACCCCGGGACTACGCCCCGTGAACCTGGATCCGGGCTACATGACCTTGGGCCAGTTCTTTTTGGCCACCACCAAGGACCAGCGCCAGCGCGTGTACATGCAGCGGGGCATCTTTGTGGAACCCACCCTGTATTTCCAGGACGGACATTTCCACGCCTTCGACTGGACCTACCGAGATTACCAAAGCGAGCCCTACGTGAAATATCTTGAACAAGTCCGCGCACGACTGGCCTACCAGCACAGCACCGGACGTCCCTACAATAAGAGGTGCGAGGTTCGAGGCGCGAGGTTCGAGGCGCGAGATTAAAGGTTAAAGACATTTCTTCACTATTCACTATTCACTCTTCACTATTCACTATTCACTATTATGCATGCCGGAATTTTTACAATTTTACTTCTTTGCATCTCCAACATCTTTATGACATTTGCCTGGTACGGCAACCTGAAGCTGAAGGAAATGCACATCAGCACCGACTGGCCGCTGATTCTCGTGATTCTTGCCAGCTGGGGCCTGGCACTTCTGGAATACTGCTTCATGATTCCCGCCAACTCCATCGGCAGCCGCATCAATGGCGGACCCTTCAGCCTGATGCAGCTGAAGATTATCCAGGAAGCCATTTCCCTGACAGTCTTCACCACCATTGCCGTGACGGTTTTCCACACGGAGACCTTGCAATGGAACCACATCGTGGCCTTCATCTGCATTATCGCCGCGGTATTCTTTGCATTCCTGAAGTAGGTTATTCAATTTCGCATGAGTTTGTTTGGGCAAAATAAATGGAGGTTCGTCCTCGCAGCCATTGTTGCAGCACTGTTGTGTTGCAGCAGTCCTGTACTCGCCGCAAGCAGCTCTACCGCAAAGTCAAAGCCCGCCAAGGAAAAAACAGTAAAGGAAAAGCCGGCCAAGGACACCAAGGCCGACAAGAAAAAAGCGGAGTCCAAGAAGGCTGAAACGAAAAAGCCGGAATCCAAGAAGGCTGACGACAAGAAGAAAGAAACTAAAAAGGCCGAGCCCAAGAAGACCGAGAAAAAGGTTCAAGACAAAAAGAAGCCCGTCAAAAAGGCCAAGTTCAAACACAAGTCCAGTTACGATGATACAGCCTCCGACGAAATTGACGTAGAGGACGTGGCACCGGCACAAACAGACGACACCGCAACAGAAGCCGTCCCAGCAGATTCTACAACAAAGAAAGTTACCATCCAGTCCGACGACCCCAAGGCATTCACCAAGGCACTACTTTACGAAAAAGAAGGTGTCGAGGTGGAGATTGTCGACGCCAAGGCCGCCAAGAAGGAAATTCCCAAGATCGGTTTTGACAAGGGCGACTACTTCGACTTTTCCACCATGCTTGTTCCTGTGACCCACGAATCCCGCTTGGGCTCCCCCTACGGAATCCGCGACCACCGTCTGCACCGCGGCGTAGACATTCACGTGGAGAAGGGAGAACCAATGCTTGCCGCCTACCCCGGAAAGGTGGTGGTGTCCAAGTACAACAAGGGCGGATACGGCCATTACGTTGTTGTGGAACACGAAGGCGGGTTACAGACTTTGTATGGACACCTGGCGGAACGCGCCGTCCGTGTGGGAGACATTGTTTTCCCAGGCGATATCGTTGGCCTTGCCGGCAACACCGGCAAATCCTCCGGCGCCCACCTGCATTTTGAAATCCGCTACAAGGACATCAACATCAACCCGGCCTCTGTAGTAAACTTCCCCAAGTGGGAACTTCAGCCCGGCGTAGAACGCATGTCCAAGAAAAAGATTGTCTCCGCCCACTATAACATGCAGAACAAACTAAAGAAAGAAAATCTCTACATTGTAAAGGCCGGCGACACCCTTAAGGACGTGGCCAACTACTTCTACATTTCCGAAGACGCCGTCTGCAGAATCAACGGATTGAAAAAAGACCAACCCTTGCGAGTTGGTCACAGATTAAAAGGAAGTAAATAGTTTTTACAGCGCCAGGAAGGCTGCCTTCAGTTCGCGGGTGGCGGCTTCGGGATCCGCGGCCTTCTGGATGGCGGACACGGCGCAAATCCCCTTGATGCCGGAACCAGCCAGAACATGGATGTTGTCCTTGTTCAACCCGCCGATGGCATTCACGGGAATAGGAACTGCCTTTACGATTTCCTTCAAGGTATCCACGCTGGTGAGGATGGTGACCACCTTGGTGGTGGTGGGATAAATGGCACCGACACCGCAGTAGTCCGCGCCCTGTTCGTAGGCTTCCAGAGCCTGGGGCACCGTCTTTGTGGTAGCGCCAATAATCTTATCCGGTCCCATGAGCTTGCGGGCCATGGCAACGGGCATGTCGCTCTGCCCCACATGGACACCTTCGGCACCAATGGCGAGGGCAACGTCTACACGGTCATCGATAATCAGAGGCACGTTGTAGCGGCTAGTGATTTCGTGGACACTTGCGGCAAGTTCCATGTACTCGCGGGTAGACTTGTTCTTTTCGCGAAGCTGGATAATGGTGGCGCCACCTTTGCAGGCAGCCTCCACAGAAGGCAGGAACTTTTCGGCAGGAACCGTAGAACTATCAGTGATAAAGTAAAGTGTTGTATCTAACTGCATAAAAACTCTAAGCTTAAGAAATACAATGTCTTTGCGAGGAGAGAATCGACGAAGCAAACGAAGCTTTTATTTTCAGGCATTTTCTGCTTCGATTGCCACGCCCTTCCGGGCTCGCAATGACATACTAAACGTAAAGGTAATCGTTCAGAACAGGCTGAAGGCCTTCGTCGCTGATGTCCTTGTACATGGTGTTGAAACTGCGGGCGTCGTTGATTTCGAACTGTTCATCACCGCCGGCACTTTCATCCACTTCGGAATTCTTCGTGACCTGACCGTCGTCCTTCTTGTACTTTTCTTCGTGGTCGCCAACGCCAGTAGACACGCCTGCAGAAACCTTGGTAGCAGCAATCTTTACGATGCCGTTACGGAATTCCTTGCTTTCGCGGCTGGAGACGGTAATGCCAACGAAGGGCATAAAGATACGGTAGGCGCAAAGCACCTGGCACAATTCCTTTTCGTGAACGTCCAGAGGATTGATCTTGTCGTTATTCACAATGGGACGGAGGCGGGGGCAAGAAAGGCTCATTTCAGCATGGGGGTACTTCTTCTGCAGATAGAACACGTGAAGTGCGCTGGCCAGGGCATCCTTGCGGAAGTCGGAAAGGCCAAGCAGTGCGGAGAAACCGCAGCCACGCATGCCACCCATGAGGGCGCGTTCCTGGGAATCAAAACGGTACGGATAAATTCTCTTATGGCCCAGCAAATGGAGCTGTTCGTAACGAACCTTGTCGTAGGTTTCCTGGAACACCGTCACATAGTCTACCCCGCATTCGTGGAGGTACTTGTATTCGTCAGTGTTCATGGGGTAAACTTCAACACCCACCATACGGAAATACTTGTGAGCAATCTTGCAGGCTTCGCCGATGTATTCCACACTGCTCTTGGCGCGGGACTCACCGGTAAGGATCAGCACTTCTTCCATGCCGCTGTCGGCGATGACCTTCATCTCGTGCTCGATCTGCTCCATGGTCAGCTGCATGCGCTTGATTTTGTTGTAGCAGTTGAATCCGCAATAGACGCAGTAGTTTTCGCAGTAGTTGGCGATGTACAGCGGAGTAAAGAAATACACCGTATTGCCAAAGTGCTTGCTGGTTTCCAGCTTTGCCTTCTGGGCCATCTTTTCCAAGTAGGGAGTGGCTGCCGGGGAAAGGAGCGCCTTGAAATCTTCTACAGTACAGGTGTGGTGGTCCAGAGCGGCCAGCACATCGCGGGCGGTGTACTTGCTAAAGTCCACGGAATCCACATGGCTCATCACCTTGTCGTGAATGTCGGACTTGATGATTTCCATGCCCTTCATGTACTCCATATGGTTGGAACGGGCAGAAGGATCAGTCTCGATGCGGTGCTTGCGTTCCAAGGCCTCGGGAGACAAAGTGTCGGAATCAATAAAATATCGTTCGTCGTTGTAGTTCATAATAGTGGCTAGTGGTTAGTGGCTAGTGGTTAGAGATTTGTGATTGACGGTTAGTGATGTCGGAAACGTTCTTTACCTGCATCCCCTGTTTACTAACCACTAATCACTGTCTACTAAAAACTAATCTCGCAGGAATCCTGTAAGGGGATCGCTGGCGGCGGCACCACGAACCAGCACGCGGCCCATACCGGAGAGGTAAGCGTTGCGGCCAGCTTCAATGGCGGACTTGAAGGCGGCGGCCATGCGAGGCAAGTCACCGGCGGTAGCAAGGGCGGTGTTTGCCATAACAGCGGCGGCACCCATTTCCATGGCTTCGCAAGCCTGAGACGGCTTACCGATACCAGCATCTACGATAATGGGAAGTTCGATTTCGTCGATGAGAATCTGGATGAAATCCTTGGCAGAGAGACCGCGGTTAGAACCGATGGGAGCCGCCAAAGGCATTACGGCAGCGGCACCTGCGTTTACCAAGTCGCGGGCAACGTTCAGGTCGGCGTGCATGTAAGGTAGCACCACGAAACCTTCCTTGGCAAGAATCTCGGTAGCCTTGATGGTTTCGTAGTTATCCGGCAGCAGGTACTTGGAGTCGCGCATGATTTCGATCTTTACGAAATCGCCGCAGCCCAGTTCGCGGGCAAGGCGTGCAATACGGACCGCTTCGTCGGCGTTGCGGGCGCCAGAAGTATTGGGCAGCAGGGTTGCACTCTTGGGAATGTAATCCAGGATGTTTTCATGTTCCTTGGTATTGGCACGGCGAACGGCGCAGGTAATAATTTCTGCACCGGCATACTGCACCGCAGCTTCAATCAGCTTCAGGGAGTACTTGCCAGAACCGAGAATAAAGCGGGAGTTGAACTCATGACCGCCAAGAACAAGTTTATCGTTTTCCATATCTTAGGGCGCGCCAAAGGCGCTTTGAGGTTTGAGGTTCGAGGTCCGAGGCTAAAGCCTCAAGACGAACAATTATTTTACAATTACGTTACCATTCCACAGATCAAGCGCACTACAGTTTGGGCTTCGTGGGCGGCGCAAGCCATGACGCGAGGGGCCACCAGCCCGATTCCAGCATTCACGTCGCTGACGCCATCGCCGCACAAATAAAAATTCTTTGACACGCGGCGGGTCTGGATGGAATTTGCATCACCGAAGCCAGCCATCCCGGAGGCCGCCACCAGCACCTTGCCATTTTCCAAGGCGGCATTCACCAGCATAGCCTTGGCTTCTGCATTATCAAAAGCCTCGCAAACTACGTCGGCCTTCCCTACCAGTTCCATAACATTTTCTTCTGTCACGCGAACCTGATGGGATTCCAGTTCGATGTAGGGCGCAATCTCCCGTAGATTCTCAGGCAGCGCAACAGCCTTGGGCATTCCCACCTGGCAGGCCTTGTACTGCTGACGATGCAAGTTGGTCACGTCCACGCAGTCAAAATCAATGAGAATAAGCTTACCTACGCCGGCACGAGCCAGCGCAATGGCCACGTTGGAGCCAAGCCCACCCAAACCGCAAACAGCAACAGTCGCACCCTGCAACTTTGCAACGTTTTCAGCACCCTGGCGAGTTTCCAGGGCTGAGAGCATTTCCTCTTTGGATGGAATTTGCGGTTCCAAGTTAACCGCCTCCTACAAAGCTGACCACTTCCAGGGAGTCCCCATCGGAAAGCATGGTTTCGGCGTACTTGGCCTTGGGCACAATGTTTTCGTTTAATTCTACAGCGATACGCTTGCAGTCATAATTTGTAGTAGCCAAGTAATCCGCTACGGACTTACCCGCAAACACGGTTCCATCGGCTTCGATGTCAATGCCATTGACTTTAATCATGGCACAAAATTAAAAAATTTGATTTTTGACGGCAACCAAACTTAAACCAACAGACCCATTCAGCATACCCCGCTCCAAAGTTAGCCTTTTTTAACTTTTTTCTCGCAAACCCCTTTAAAAGTTAGCCATAACTTATTATATTAGCTTAGTCTAAAATTATGATTCCAGCAAGATTCCTTTTTATAAGCCTTTGTTTCTTGATTTTCATCGCCTGTCAAAAAGACGATTCTGCCAACACACCAAAATCAACGGAATCCGCAAAATCCTTTGAGGCCATGAACACATTCATGTCGCTAAAAAGTTTCGGTACAGACCCAGAAAAAGCCAACGATGCCGTAGAGGCCCTGATCGCAAACATAGAAACGCAAATATCCACCACAAAAGAGGGCAGCTACATCTATAAACTCAATCACCTTAACGAAGGCGAAGAAAAATCCGTAGAAACACCCGCGCAGATCGCCAACCTGATTTCTTTTTCTTTAAGCATTGCCAAAGAAACGGACGGGGCCTTCAATCCAACACTATTCCCCATCATCCATTTATGGGGATTCACCACCGAAAAATATAGAGTTCCTTCGGATACGGAAATCAAGGAAGCCCTTACCGCCACCGATTTCAACAAGGTCTCCCTTTCATATCAAAACAACAACTCGGCAATCGTGACCATGAAAAACGGAATGATGATGGACATGGGAGCCATAGGCAAAGGCTTCGCAGGAGACCAGGCCATTCAATTATTGAAGGAAAAGGAAATAACATCCGCCATAATGGACCTAGGCGGAAACGTTCAGACTTTAGGCTGCAAGCCTGATGGAAGCCCTTGGAAAGTAGGCATTACCAATCCCTGGGGAGATGCCCCTATTGGCGGAATCGCCATTTGCAACAAGGCTGTCATAACCAGCGGTGGATACGAGCGTTATTTCGAGGAAAACGGGAAAAGATACATCCATATTTTTGACAGCAAAACTGGCAAGCCTGTAGATAACGATCTTGCCTCCGTTACCATAATCGCAGAATCCGGCATGTACGCCGACGCCTTATCTACGACCCTGTTTGTAATGGGTAAAGAAAAGGCCATTGACTTTTATAAAAAGAATCATGAAAAATTCCAGATGATTCTTGTAATGAATGATAAAACCCTGGTCTACACAGAAGGACTCCAAGACATTTTGACCATAACCTATCCCGTCAAAAAGAAAGCAATTATCAAAAACTAACAATCAAAAAAAACACATCAGGAGAAAAAATGAAAAAGAGCCATCTATCCCTTAGAATGGCAGGCTTTGCTGCTGCCATTACATTCGGTCTTACTGCTTGCGGTGACGAAGTTACCAAGTACTATGATTCCGATGGACATGAAATTTCCGTAATCGACACTTTGCTTGTAACGGAAGTTGTGAAGGAACAGGACACCATTAAAGTTTCCGAAGTCATCAAGGTCCCAGACACCGTCAAGGTTACCGAAGTGGTAACCGTCTATGACACCGTTTCCGCAACTGAAGTGATCAAGACTATTGATACCGTCAAGACAACCATCGTTGTCAAGGACACCATCCACGACACCATCAGCGTGGAAGTCATTAGGGAAGCTCCCGTTGAAGACTTGATGTACGGTACTGTCGCCCTTAGCTACGCCCAATATTTCTATGGTGAAATCAATGACGTGGCAGGCGAAAAGAATGCGGTCAAGGGCGTTTACGCTTCCCCCAGTGCATCCGCTGTAATGGAAGGCTACGACGCATTCACCAGTGCCACCACCAGCAAGTACGCCAACTTCAAGCAGCTTGATGCCGAAGTCGCCGACGGTAAGGCAATTTACAAGGGCGTCGCCAATGTAGACGTGGCCATCAACAAGGCTCTTTACGAAGACGCCATCGCCAACGGTTCCGAAAGCGACGCCAGCGATCTTTACAAGTTGATCAAGGCAGCAACCTGGTCTGAATCCGCAAGCGCTCCCGTAAACTACAAGGTCATCAATGCCGACGGCTCCGTCAGTAAGACCTACGGCTCGGTAGCAAACCGTACTCCCGCCACCGCAAGCATCAGCACCACTTCCAACTGGGGTAACTACATGGTGGACTTCACCGCCACAGACATTTTCGAAGTTACCGCAGCCAACCTTCAGGCCGTCGTGATCGAAGATGAATTCGGTGACAAGTACGGTTTGATTCCCAATGCACACGTTTGGATGCAACCCCGCGAATTTGCATTCAGCGTCCAAAAGCACACCGAATCCCACGGCAACACTTCTCCCTACGAGCAGTTCGAAGGCATTGGAGGCAAGCGTATTACCAAGGTTACCTACTTCGTAAAGGATAACCACAACGTCGCCCTGAATACCGACTTGTTCCTCCCCTTCCGCGCAAACATTACTGCAGGCAAGGCTAAGGTCACCGTCACCGCAGGCGCACGCGGCAACACCACAACCATCAGCGACTTTACCACTGAAGATGTAACATTCACTGTCGGCGACACCGTAGTCTTCAACGCCGATGCAATCAGCAACGCCTCATCTCTGAAGCTTACCGCCTATGGCGTAGCATCGGGCCGTAACGTTACCTACACCGACATCAGCAATGGCGGTACATTCTCCACCTCTTCACTCTACGTTGTATTCGACTCCAGCATTCTCCCGGCAGCTGGTGGCGAATTCACCTTCAAGTTTGAAGATGCAAGTGGCTTACAGGCAACCGTAACTACAAAGGTCAAATTCGAAGCCGCACCGGCAGCACCCTCCACCGGCGAAGAATAAACTCTAATACATTACGAATCGAGAACAGAACCTCCTGCCAACTTAAAGAGTACTCCTGGCGGGAGGTTCTTTTTATTTCTGATTTATCTAATCCGTAATTTCAGTGGTAGCCAAAGCTGTACGAATCTTCTTGAAAATATTGCCAGAGGAATTGCGCAAGACATTACTTAATCCTCTGAAATATTTAAGCGACAAGGCAATCAAGGAATTTCCCTGAGGTCGCAAGTTTGCAGCACATTGCGACAAGGCAGAAACTGCAGAAAGTTTCATGGCCTGACAAACACCATTTACCAGAGAACCTTCCGTCAAGTTAAATTCCCCGACAGAATAAAGAACCAGCCCCGATGGGGAAAGGACGTTTGCAATCAACACAAAAATCCATAAAGTCACATGAGGCATCAAGAGAATGCGACGACCGGAAATCTTTTGCGCTACAAAACTCAAAACAAGGCAAACACCAAGTACCTTCAAATCACTTTGCATCAGGGTAAATACCGCCATGGCGCAAATAGCAAAAACAATCCCCCAGATCCGATAGGGCGAACTAGTTTTCAGTTCAGCTTTGGAGCTTTGAATAATGGGAGCCTGTTCAGGAATATGCAAATGCAACGCCAAGAACGCCGTAAGGATGCTAGCAAAGAGGGAGAATAGCATCATGGGACCAAGCAAGGCGAAAGATCCCTGCCCCAAAAACAAACTTGCCAAAAGAATCTGTACCATAGTGCTTACCACCGCACCCACCATGGAAATTCCATACAGACCAATAAGTTTTTGAATTCGTCTTGTTCCGTAGAAAAGTCCATACATTACAATGCCAGAGGCCACCGACTGGGCCAAAGACATTACAAAGAAGGGAGAGAACAAGGTGCCAGCCATTAAGGACGATGCAATCGCCTTGATCAAAAGCAAGACAACAAACGCCGGGAAATCAAGACCGAACGCCAGCAAGACCACCGTATTTCCAAGGCCCAGCCTAAAGAAAGGGACCGTTCGAGGCAGGAACATTTCTGCATACGAAAACAGAAGAGTCAACGCCCCAAGATAGGCGATATAGTTTCTATCGCGCAACCGCATCAAAGCCCTCCGAATCTTCAACGTCTACGATGATTTTATTGGGAAGGCACACAAGAGGCTTTGCAAAACCTTGACGAATACAGATTTTGTTCGGACAAGGAGATTCTACAATGCGGGCGCGACCATTCTTGACCTGTACGGTGGTTTCACCTAAAGGTCCCGGGATCTTGTAGGATCCATCTTCTTTCAGGCTAAATTCATACATCCGGTCGGCAGCATGAACCACAATTCTATCCCCAGAAGCGGACATGGAACGAAAAATCATCCAAATGGAAACGGCAAGAATAACCAACAATAGAACAACATCAATGACTTTCATCATAACCAAATATAGCAAAAGTTAGCCTAAAACAACTTTTTCAAAACAACAAAAAAGAGCCTGCATTTTTCAGCAGGCTCTTATATTACCAATTCAAAAGCAAGTTTTCAGGCAGGGCAACAGCCTTCGCCTCACCCACCTGACTTGCCTTGTACTGCTGTCGATGCAAATTGGTAACGTCGACGCAGTCAAAGTCAATGAGAATGAGCTTGCCTACGCCGGCCCGAGCCAAAGCGATAGCCACATTGGACCCAAAGACCATCCAGACCACAGACAGCCACCGTGGCAGCCTGCAATTTCTGGACGTTCTCAGCACCTTGTCGTTCCACAAGGGCGGCAAGCATCTCTTCCCGAGAGGGAGTGCGCAGTTCACCAACTGCAGAACTTTCGCACCCAGCGGACATTAGCCGCCTCCCACAAAACTGACTACTTCCAGAGAGTCCCCTTCAGCAAGAAGGGTTTCGCCATACTTGGCCTTAGGCACAATTTCGCCGTTCTTTTCGATGGCGATGCCATTGACTTTAATCATGACCCAAAATTAAAAATTCTACAACCTCTCGGCAATACATCTACAAGCTACTTATGCCTGTACCCGCTCAAAGCCAACAGCACCAAAGCCGGGGTATAGAAGTACCACACAAAATTGTTGGCAACCGTAGCCACAATCTCCTGGGTGCTGTGATCCGGGCCCGTAGCCAGGGAAATTCCCACGCAGGCATCACAGCAAAAGAACAAGATCATCCCCCGCTTGATATCCTTGGCGTTTTCCGCCGGGAAATAGCCTTTCTTCGGAGCCTGCCAAGCCACCACCACAGAGCAAATCAAGAAGGTCGCATAGGTGCCCACAATGGGAATGGTGGGGCTTTCGAAAATACCGAACAGGTGAAGTGCGTTGCAAATGAACATGACCACGAAGGGGATGCAAATGATCCAAGGAACGCTATTGTCGGTATCGCTTATACGGGAGTGCCTAAAAATAAAAAGAGCCTGCACCACCATAAAGAAACAAATGCCTAACAAGGTGTAATCGGAGCTATGCTCAAAAAGGCTTGTGGCGTTATGCAAAATCTTTAGGCAGAAATCCGCACACAACGCCATAATGAACCCGGCCTGCAAAAAGCGTTTGTCCCGTTTACAAAGGGCTGATTTGCCGATGATCAAAGCCACAATGGTTACAATGGTGGTCACCGCAAACTTGGCGTAATTTTGAAAGTGGCTTGAATCTACAAGGCACTGCTCTACGGCTCCGCACTTGTAAAAAACGTACCAGTCGCGAATAAAAAATGCAACCGCAAGAACACCTACGATTGATAATGCTAAAACAACTTTTGTTCTCTTTTCCATGTCCATATAATAAATAAAATCCCTCGGAATGACCAAGGGATTTTTTGAAAATTTCCGTAAATGTTTTTTAGAAGAAAACCTTCACGATGAGGCTACCCACGATGGTAGAAACAATGACGCTGGTAAGGCCTGGCAACATAAAACTGTGGTTCAGCAGGTACTTACCAATCACCGTTGTACCGGAGCGGTCGAAGTTCACAGTTGCAATGTCAGACGGGTAGTTGGGAATGAAGAAGTAACCGTAGACACTGGGAAGCACACCCAGAAGCACAGCGCCTTCGATACCCAGACTGTAAGCCAGCGGAAGCATGGCCACCACTACGGCACCCTGGGAGTTAATCAGCACAGAAACTGCGAAGAAGGCAAAGGCAATAGCCCAGGGATAATGCTGCACAATATCCTTCAGACCACCCTGCATCACATCCATGTAGTTGGCGAAGTAGGTATCGGCAAGCCAGGCGATACCGTAGATAGCCACAACAGCCACCATACCGGACTGCCAAACAGCCCCTGCCACAGCCTTCTTGGGCTGAGCCTTGCAGAATATAATCATGAAGGCGGCTGCAGAAATCATCACAATCTGGATGATGATGTTCATGCCGATGGGCTTCATCTGGGCAACACCATCTACAATCTTACCTGTAGGAACAACAGGGCGAATATCATGGCCCGCAATCTGGAACAGAGAGAACATCACAATCACAGCAAGGGCTGCAAGGAAGATGTACACGGAGCGTTTTGCTTCCTTGGAGACCTTCATGTCCAGCACAGAGGCGGTGTTACCGTACATGTATTCGCGCTGCTGCGGGTCCTTCAGCTTTGCCTGGAACACAGGGTCCTTCTCCAGATCGAGACCGCGCTTGTAGCTGACGCCGGCGGCAGCCATCAGGCCACAAAGGCAAGCAGGAATGGTCACCGCAATCACCTGCAGGTTGTTGATTTCAAAACCATTGGCATTGGAAATCACCACGAAGGAAGCCACCGCAGCCGCAATGGGAGAACAAGTGATACCCACCTGGGAAGCAACAGATGCCACGGCGCAGGGGCGTTCCGGACGGATGCCCTTCTTCAAAGAAATGTCACAGATAATGGGCATGAGAGTGTAGACCACATGGCCGGTACCCACAAGAACCGTAAGGAAGAAAGTGCAAAGCGGAGCCAGGAAAATAATCTGGTTGGGGTGCTTACGCAAAAGCCTTTCCGCAATCTGGATCAGCCAATCCATACCGCCCGCAGCCTGCATAATACCGGCGCAGGTGACGGCAGCGATAATGATGTAGATAACATCGGTAGGCGGCTTACCCGGAGCCATGCCAAAGCCCAGCACCAAGATGGCAAGGCCAATACCAGAAATTGCACCCAAGGCAAGACTGCCGTAACGTGAACCCACGTAAAGGGCAGCAAGCACAATCAACAGCTGAATAATCATCACAGCAGTCATAAGAACTCCTTTTTAAGGAAATCTATCTCAAGATTTTTCAAAAGGGAAACTTTCATAAAAAAATATGATGATTTTTTAGATACAACAAAAGCGTTTCTAATTCTAGGAGTCGGTTCAGAAAACTTCTTTCAGCACTTGTTAACGATTTGGTTAACTAATGATGGCGTTTATCCGCTAAAATCAATGATATTAGTTAACACTTTGGTTAACAAGCAAAAAAAATAAATACCATAAGGGGCGAAACCCCTTCCATCGTCTAATTGTGAGCAAAAAGGAGTAACGTCGTAGGTTATTTAGTTTTTGCGTAAGCCATTATAGCGAAAAAGACCAGTCTTGCGACAGGTCTTTTTCTAAGGAGAGTTTTAGGGAGGGCGTAGCCCTTCCTAATCTGATTAGGTGTTTGCGTCAACCCATTCAGCGTTCTTCTTGCAAGCTTCGATAGACTTTTCGAAAGCTGCCATTTCAGCGTCGTTCATCTTCACTTCGAAGATCTTTTCGACACCGTTTGCGCCAATCACGCAGGGAACGCCGCAGTAGAGGCCCTTGCCCTTACCCTGGTATTCGTCGTTGAGCTTAACAGCGCAGGTAAGAACGCTCTTCTTGTCGAGGAGGTAAGCTTCTGCCATCTTGATAGCGGAAGTTGCCGGGCTGTAGAAAGCGGAGCCGCGAACGAGGAGAGAAACGATTTCGCCACCAGCGTTAGCAGTACGAGCAGCAAGTTCGTCGAACTTTTCCTTGCTCATGAGCTGCGGCAGAGGAATGCCACCGACGGAAACGCAGTCATAGAGGGAAACCATGGTGTCACCGTGGCCGCCCATAACGATTGCCTTAACGTCTTCAGCAGAAACGCCGAGTTCCATTGCAACGAAGCAAGCGAGACGAGAAGAGTCGAGAACACCAGCCATACCGATCACCTTGGAGGAATCGAAGCCAGTAACCTTCTGCATGTTGTACACCATTGCGTCCAGCGGGTTGGTGATAACGATAACGAATGCGTTCGGAGCGAGTTCCTTGATCTTGAGACCAACGTCCTTGATCACGCCGCAGTTGATGCCAAGAAGGTCATCACGGCTCATGCCCGGCTTACGGGGAACACCAGCGGTAACGATAACGACGTCTGCACCAGCGATGTCGTCGTAGTTGGTGGAACCGGAGAGGTTGCAGGAAGTGCCCATAACGGAGCGACCTTCCATAATGTCGAGGGCCTTACCCTTCGGCATACCTTCAGTCATCGGAATATCGATGAGGACCACGTCACCCAGCTGCTTCTGAGCGAGGACGAGAGCCATAGTACCACCAATCTGACCAGCACCAACGAGTGCAATCTTCTTTCTTGCCATGATTTTACCTTCCTTAATAAGGTGTTGAAAAATTTACGTCCTAAATATAGCACATTTAGACGAAACTGAAAAGGGGGCAAACTGCCCCTGGAGGCTCAATTTACTCATCCTTGACGCATCGAATAGAGTAGCCATACGTCTTATACTCTTCCGTATCAAGAATTACGTCCGAATAATTAGAGAAATACATAGTCTTGGCTGTAGTCGAAGAGGCATCTTCATCCAGCCAGAAATACGCACGCTCGCCCTTGCCTTTAAAATCTGATGAACTGGAATAATACCCTATGGGGAAAACGCCAAAGCCCCAGCGGTCCTTGCCACTTTCTACGCCTGCATAATAGGTCCATCCATCGGATGTCTTCAGGAGAGATGGCGTTGAACCATATTCCGAGAAACCACTCACAAAACCAAAAAGGGTTTTGAACTCATCCAGACTCGGCAAATGCCAACCAGAAGGGCAAGCACCCTTATACGGACGTTTTATTTTACAACGACTCACCCCACAAATCGCTTCTGCAGTATCTAAAGCCTGCGCCCAGGTGTAAAGCTTTCCGTAAGAACTGTACCTGATAGAATCGTTATCGTAGAATTTTCCATCTCCGTACGCAAGGTTTTCTGCCATCCACACCTGGTCTCCCATGGTAACGAATTTATAGGCTCTGCCATCACGCTTGTCTATAAAGCACGTATTCTTGTCGGCCCAGAAGGCCTTAGCCTCAAACCACTTGGTCGAGGAAGCCAATCGATTGGTGGAATAGGACGCACGGAGAGTTTCCTTATCCTTCACAAAGACTTTCTTCTCGAAGTTCTCTACATTTACAACCTCGGGATCCTTCGTGAATTCAACGTAACCGATACGCTCCGTACCATCTCCACCAGGAACCGTGTACATATCAACCAGTACACCATAAAAATCAGATTCTGACGAAACCCGGATGGTCACCGCATCGTTTTCGGTAAGGCTCTCATCCACCAGTTTCAAGACGGCCTTGTCAGTAACATCCATATACAAGGAATCACCGAAAGATACCGTTGCGTAAAGAGCAAATCCAGCCTTGGCCATATCCTTTGATACAGTCCCTAACGTTGCGTCTTTATACTGGATAAGAATGGTGTCCTTTTCATCAATGGCCAGAACACCATCATTCTTGAGGCCATTCATAAGGAATTCTCCATAGAAGTAATCCTTATATCTGTAAGCAACAGCGCGGATTTCATCGCCTTTTACCTTACTGGAGATCGTCACCTCTACGGAGTCCTTACCGCAACCTTCGTCATAGACATAGAAATGTCCCTTGGAGGCTTGGTTATATCGATCCGCATCAAACTCCACTCGGCTATCGGCATTTTTCTTCCAGTAGACAGTTACGTTTTCAAATGTCTTTTTTTCATCTTTAAAGGTATATCGCACATCAACTGTCAAAATTTTCGCAGGATCAGAATAGAAGTAGTTATCGTGATTCTTACCTTCATTCACAATAAAGAAACTTCCTTTATAAAGGCCACCTGCACCAGCAAGCTTGAGATGGGCGTCATAGGTACCGAAGCCGCCCTCATTTTCTGTATAATGACATTCATAGCCGTCGTTATAGCACAAAATCATGGATACCTGTATGGAATCTCCTTCGGCATTCTTATCATTAACGGTAACAACCACTTCGGCGCTGTCCCCGTAATACCAAGGTTTATCCAGGGAGATAAAGTCTCGTTCACCCTTGGAAGCTAGGATAAAGGCTACATTGCGTTTAATGACTCTTTCAGGGTTTTCATCCTTGTAGCTGACTACCACGTTATCCCCATCCTGCACCTTGATTGCCTGAGCGACAGAACTCTTTTCTGTGAAGAACAGCGTGGTATAGTAGTAACCATCCCTGAGTTTTGCTGTCAGGACAATACCCTTAGAATCAGAGGTACTGGTTACCGAAACTTCAACGGTATCCTTTTTAGCCAGGATATCGTTATCGCTAATACGGATGAGCAGGGAATCGGAATAGCTCCATACGGTATCTCCAATTTCCACATATTCAGCCGTATTGAATTCAATATCCGCCGTGGTTCCGCCATTGCCACCGGACAGGCCATTGGACCCATTCATAATGGTTCCTACAAGTTTTCCACCACAGTAAAGGTTTATGCCGGAACTATCAGGCAGGTATTCCCCAGTACAGCTTGTACCGTCCTTACCGTCAACCCCGTCTTTCCCGTCAGAACCGTTGCTACCATCAATTCCATCCGCACCATCGCTGCCTTCGTAAACGGGAATGTCGCCTACGCCATAGGCCTGCCATTCCTTATCCAGACAGAACATCAATTCGCCAGTACCTGTAATATAAGCGATGGCTCCTTCCTTGGACTTGTCACATTTTTTCAAGTCACTTTTAGAAGAAACCACCGTAAGAGTTGCATTTTCCTTAGCACTAGAGGAGTCTTCTCCGCAAGCGGTCATCAAAAGAGCACATGTGGAGAACAGGGCTACAAAAAACTTGCTGTATAATTTCATTTTTCCCTCTTGAATTTATTCAATGTCAAGTATAACAAACAAAAGGATACCGTTTGGAGGACGATTAGCTAAATTTGTGGTGCAAAGGGGTCCCGGCACGAATACCGAGATAACACAAGGAATGGAATTTACAGTAATTGACATACTTTTTGGAATGAGCTGCATGGGCAGTTTTATCCAGCGGGTCAGCGGATTCGGGTTCGGCATCTTTGTCATGACCGTTTTCCCCCACATTTTGCCTAGCTACGGCGAAGCAACCGCCCTTTCGGGAATGCTGGCCTGTTCCATGTCCCTGGTGGTGGCCTACCGCATGCGAAAGCACATCGTCTGGAAGGAAGTTTTACCTATCCTCGCCGTCTTTACGGTGGTCAGTTTCTTTGCTGTAGGGGCCGTGGCAAGTTTCGATGACAAGTTCCTGAAGCATATCCTTGGGGCAATCCTCATTGCCATCAGCATCTACTTCTTCTTTATCAGCGAAAAGATCAAGCTGAAACCGACCCTCCTTGCGCAGGTCGGGCTGGGAACATTGTCCGGCATCATGGGAGGGCTTTTCGCCATGCAGGGGCCGCCCTCGGTGCTCTACTTCTTGGCTTCCTGCGAAACCAAGGAGAAGTACATCGCCCACAGCCAGGTGTACTTCGCCCTAGGAAACCTGATGATGACATTCTTCAGAGCCGGAAACGGATTCGTGACAACTTCTGTGGGAATCGCCTACGGCTGCGGCATCGTTGGGGTAATCATCGGGACGGCAATCGGCGGAAAGGTGTTCAAGAAGATTTCCCACAAGGTTTTGAAGAAAATCGTGTACGTGTATATGGCTATTAGCGGCGTCGTAGCACTCTGCGCATAAAATTTCTACAATTTCAATGTCACTGCGAGACCTTTAGGTCGAAGCAGTCCAAGAAGATCCTTTCACACGTTCACAAGGTTTTGCTTTGATTGCTTCGTTTCCACAAAGTGGATAACTCCCACTAAGAGGCAAAGCCTCAAGTGTCGTATAACTACGTTCCTCGCAATGACATAAAAAAATACTTCTTACAACATTCTATGAGAGCTTTAATTCTTTCTGATATTCATGGTTCTGCTGCCGCAGCCCGAGCTGCCCTCGCCTACTTCGAGAAGTTCCACTGCGACAAGATTTTCCTGCTGGGAGACACCCTCTACCACGGCCCCCGTAATCCGCTTCCCGCGGGGCACGGCCCTATGGGCGTCGTAGAGGCGCTCACGCCTTACAAGGACAAGATCATCGCCGCCCGCGGCAACTGCGACGCCGATGTGGACCTGATGATGCTGGATTTCCTTATCGAGAACGAATACGCCTTGGTTGAAGACGCCATTGTGAACGCCGCGGGCGAGCAAAGAATCGTCCGCATGTTCCTGAGCCACGGGCACATCTTTATGCCGGAATGCTTCCCCGCCAATGCAATGAGCCAGCTGGAGCCCGGCATCAAGGAAGAACGCCCCATCGATGCCTACCTTTACGGCCACACCCACATTTACGACCTGAAGAAAAACTTCAAAGGCGTGCTCATGGTGAATCCCGGATCCACCAGCCTGCCCAAGGGCGGCAACCCGCCTACCTTCGGCCTCTATGACAACGGCAAGTTCAGCATCCACCATCTGGACACCGGCGAAGAACTGGCCTCTGCAAGCCTAATTTAGCGCAATTCACTATTTTGACTTTTAAGCAAACGATTATATATTAAAGCTATGCATTATACACCTTATCGCGATTTATTGCTTAAAGTTTTCCCGAACTACCTGAAGGTTCGTAAGCTTCCGTTGAACGGAGGCATGAGCTGCCCCAACCTGGATGGAACCAAAAGCTACTCTGGCTGCAGCTACTGCAACAACCGCAGTTTCAGCCCGGTGTACGACTTGGCAAAGGTCAGCATCCAGGAACAGTTGGACGAATTCGTACCCAAGCTTCGCGACAAGTATCCTAACGCAGGCATCTTGGCCTACTTGCAGCCCTATACCAACACCCACGCACCGCTGGAACACCTGATGGGCATCATCAACCCCATCATCAGGCACAAGGAAATTGCCGGCCTTGCCATCGGCACCCGCCCGGACTGTCTTGAAAGCGACAAGGTGGCCTACCTTGGCGAAGTAAACCAGGAAAAGCCGGTGATTGTGGAAATCGGTTTGCAAACCGCCAACGACATGACCTTGGCAGCCATCAACCGCCGTCACACTCTGGCAGAATTCGAAGATGCCGTAAAGCGTTGCCAGTCCGTAGGCCTCACCGTCACCACACACGTGATCGTGGGCCTCCCCGGTGAAACCATGGAAGATTTCAAGCGCACCGCCCAGGTGGTCCGCGACCTGAATCTGGCCGCCGTCAAGATTCACCCGCTGCACATTGTGACAGGCACCGCCATGGCCCAGGACTTTATCGCAGGCGAATTCAAGCTTTTGGAATTTGAGCAATACTGCGAAGCCGTCGCCGAAATGATCAAGATTATCGGCACAGAAACCGCCATCGAACGCTTCAGTGGAGAAAGCCCCAGCGACATGCTCATCGCGCCCAACTGGTGCGGCGAACGAGACAAGATTATCGCCACCGTGGAAGAACTTCTCAGCAAAGCATAAAAAAATTACGAGACAATCTCCACGAAAGCCTCGACTAAAAATTAAAAGCTCTGCAACCGCAGAGCTTTCCTTTTATCTCTTTAAAGCAATGGACAGCTGAATGCCCGCCGACATTCCCACACGCCCTTTGACCTCGTAGGTTTCATTGGCATCCACACCACTTAAATTCTTGAAAGTAACGAAACCCGCAACACCAACATCTACACTTTGTGTAGAAATGAAATCATCACCGAATTCAATTTTCCAGGTAAAGACTTCATCGTCTGCAAGCCCTTCACATCCTAAGTAGCCAATACCAAGCTGAGCAGCAAGGAACAAGCCTTCCAAGGCAGGTTTCTGGGTCAAGGGATAGAATTTAGCACCAGCATGAATGCCTAGTTCCAAGTAAGTCGCCGTACCATTCTTTTTGCGAGAATCTTCAAAGTGCCAGTCACCGGAACCAAACACAATGTCTATGCCAGCAAAATAGGCAACCCAGCCCTTCGGGATAATTCTTCCCAAGTCAACGGAAAACCTGGACACTTTTCCACTGAAGTAAAGATCCTGGTAATCCTCTAAATCTTTAAAATATTCATATCCGCTAATTCGCGGAAGTTCTACTGCAAAAGAACCTTGAACAAAGGATTTCGCCCTTGGTTCTCGATCTTCTGCAGCCTTGATTTCCACATCTACATCTGCATAACGAATTCCAGCAAACGCAAACTGGCTCAAGACCGCAACAAGAACAGGGAACAGGCACTTTTTCATGACTATAAACTATCGACGAATTAAATTCACAGCAAAGCCAACTGCAGTACCGGAAATACCGCCCAGTCGTCTACTGCTGTAGTAATCGTAATATTCGTCATCAAAGCTTTGGAACAAAACAAAGGCCTTTACACCGGCGCCCCAGCGGTCGTTAAGCCTCCAGATATTACCAACCATGACCTTTACACTGACAAAGTCTTCGGTGTAGTAGTAGTTGTAATCTTCATGATCTGCATCAGATGAACCAATGCCAAGTTCCATACCAAAGAACATACCGTCGAGGTTCGGAGTATTTCTGAGGGGGAAGACCTTGAAGCCCACATTGAAATCAAAGGTATAGGAATCAAAATCCTTGATTTTATCACGAGAACCGCTAAAGGACATGCGGCTGCTACCACCAGCGTAGTCGAAGCCAATGTATGTAGCGAACCACCTCCTGAAATTCATGCCAAGGTCAAGGGAAAGCAAAAGTCCCGTTCCGCTAAAGGAGGCTCTGGAAATTTCATCGCTGCTTCCAGAAAAAGATCCGCTGACAGATTGAGCCAAGGCACCAACAGAGGCTTCCACATAGAAGCTGTTTCGAGTCAACAAATGTTCGGGAAGAGTGGATTGCACTTCCTCGGGTGCAGTTTCATCGTAGTAAGTCTTATACTCAAGGGCAAGAGCCGACTGAGCAAAGGCGAAAGATGCGAGAATCAAAGCTAAAAATGATTTTTTCATATAGTCCCCCTATTTTAGCAAAAGATTTATTTTGCGAATAACTTACAAAATTACTACACGCAAAACAAAGCTTTTAAAGAAAATTATCGTCTCATGACGGTAAACAGAAGGCCTACAGTGGCGCCACTGCTTTCTTCGTATTCGTAATAATCGTAATCTTCTGTGGAGAACATCGCGTTAATGGTATAATAGAATTCAACACCAAGGCTGATGCGACGAGTAACATCCCATACATAGCCAACTTCAAACTTAAGGCTTATACCCGGTTCATCGGCAACATTCTCGTTATCTCTGTCCAAGGTGATAAATTCACCCACAAAGCCAATGGTCGAACCGAAATTCAGGCCCTTTAATGCGGAAGAACTTCTAAAGGGATAAAAAAGTGTACCCAAGTTGATATCAAACTTTGATAACGACGCGTCGTAGCAACTAGAGCGAACACAGAAATCACCGCTACCAATAGTGAAATCCATGCCAAAAAAGACAGCAAACAATCTCTTGAAGTTAACACCAAATTCGGCAGAAACATACTCGCCAATGCCAGAAAATTCACCTGTATAACTAGAGCTATTGGTTTCATGATAGATTTCAAAGAATTCGGAACTGAAACCTGTATTGGCTCTCCAGAAGAAACTGCTGCGGAAGCCGTTGTCAGACTTGTTATCAACATAGGATGCATTTTCCGCAGTTCCTGCACTTTCAAAAACACTGTAAGTGGTTTTTGCAAAGGACTGGGACACAGCCACTGCAGCCAAAAGGACTGCCATCATCAACTTTTTCATTTTTGTTTTCCTTTAATTCCCTTTTTTCAAATTAACGTCTCATAACGGTAAATGCCAAGCCGAAAGACGAAACATCATAGGTACCACCCATCCAGCCATATTTCCAATGGGCAACCAAACCTAAACTGGTATGTTTGGAAACATCCCAAACATATCCAACCTCAACCTTAGTGCCAATGAACAGCATATTGATAACGTCGTAGTAATCTTCATTATCGTCTATAGTACCATACTCAATACCAATAGAATTTTCAAAGCCAATGAAGAGTTCCTTCAAATGCGGAGTCTCTCTAAACGGGTAGAACAGGACTCCTATGTCAAAGTAGAATTCCTCAAGCCCAGCCACCAAGGTAACGTCGTCACGAGAACCCTCGGCATCATGAGTCCAGTCACCATCACCAGCAGCGGCGCTTATACCTACATAAAAGGCGCAGAATCTTTTGAAGCTGATACCAAGGCTCAAGTCCATGTCATAGACAATGCCAGACCAATTTTCCATGGCTCCATCTGTGAAGTTTCTGGAATCATGATCAATATCTACAAGGGACATGCCAGATGTTGCCCTCATGAAGAACGCATTACGGAAACCCTTCCTTTCGACCTCTTCCCACTTTTTCTCCGACTGCTTCGTGGCGACGCTAGTTTCCACTTCTGCGCCTTCGTAGTTCACGGTGTAGGATGTCGCAGCAGAGGTAAATCCTACCAACGCTAAAAGAACAACAATCAGTTTTTTCATTTTCCTAACCTCATTGCTTTTGAATGAAAAACTAGACTTTCTTGAAGATCAAAGACGTATTGATTCCACCGAAGGCGAAGTTGTTGGACATGATGTATTCCACATCCATTTCGCGACCGGAGCCCGTGATGTAGTCCAGAGGAGCACATTCCGGATCAACGTTTTTCAAGTTCAGGTTCGGACTAAACCAGCCCTTGTTCATCATGTGGATGGCAAGCCATGCTTCGATGCCACCGCAAGCGCCCAAGGTATGACCGATGTAGCTCTTGAGGCTGGACAGGGGAACGGCGCGACCCTGCAAGGCATTGTAGGTTGCCCAGCTTTCGGCAACATCGCCATGATGGGTTGCAGTGCCGTGACCATTGACGTAACCGATAGCTTCGGGAGAAAGACCGGAATCCTTCAAGGCCAGTTCCAAGGCAACCTGCATGGTTTCCTTCTTGGGCTGGGTAATGTGGTCACCATCGGTATTGTGGCCAAAGCCAACCAGTTCTGCATAAATCTTTGCGCCACGGGCCTTGGCATGTTCATATTCTTCCAGAACCAGGGTGCCGGCACCTTCGCCAATCACGAGGCCGTCGCGGTTCTTGTCGTAGGCGGCAGGTGTGAGTTCCGGGGTATCGTTCTTGACGCTGGTTGCGAACAAGGTATCAAACACAGCGGATTCCGTGGGATCCAGTTCATCGGCACCACCAGCCACCATCACATCCTGCATGCCGTACTTAATGGCTTCATAAGCATAACCGATGGAAAGGCTGCCGCTGGTACAGGCTGTATTCGTTGTAATCAGTCGGCCGGTCATGCCAAAGAACACACTGATGTTCACGGCGCAAGTCTGGGGCATGGAACGGATATAAGTAGTTGCGGTAATCTTGGAGCAATCGTAGGGCGGATTCAACATGGAGAAGAAATCCATCAAGGGATTTACGCTACCCATGGAAGAGCCGTAGGCCACGCCCACGCGACCGGACTTCAAAAGTGCAGGATCCTCAGTAAGGCCCGCAACCTGCATTGCCTTGTCGGCAGAAGCCAGGGCCAAAACACCTACGCGACCAGCACCGCGAATTTTCTTGCGGGGATATTCAGGCAAATCGTAAAGAATTGGACCGGCAAGGCGAGTGTTCATCTGGGTAAACTTGTCCCAGTCACTCATGCGGACAATACGATTCTTCAAGGAATGAAGACTTTCAAAGACTTCATCGATTTCTGAGCCAAGAGAGGAAATACAGGATCCGCCTGTAACTACGACTCTACGGTTCATGCCAAACCTCCATTTACAGAAATTACCTGACGAGTAATATAAGCAGCGCCCTCAGACAGCAAGAACACGACTGTGGCGGCAACTTCTTCGGGCTTACCCACGCGCTTCATGGGAATTGCAGGCAGAATCATATCCAGGGGAGCATCCTTGATCATCTCGGTCTCGATGACACCGGGTGCAATGCTGTTCACGGTAATATTTCTGCTGGCAAGTTCCGTAGCCAAAGCCTTGGTTGCACCAATGAGGCCTGCCTTGGAAGCACTATAGTTCACCTGGCCACGGTTACCGATAACACCAGAAACAGATGAAATGGTAATGATGCGACCGCGCTTCTTGCGGCAAAGGGGCATTACCAGGGGATGAACTACATTAAAAAATCCATTCAGGTTTGTATCGATAACCTTGTCCCAGTATTCGTCGGTCATGGCCGGGAAAGCGGCATCGGCGCAGACACCGGCGTTGGTGACAATACCATAGTAGGTGCCGTTTTCTGCAATATCCTTTTCAAGGACTTCACGGCACTGTTCGCGGTCACGAATATTGAACTGCAGGGTACGAATGCTTCCACCAGCTGCACGAATTTCTTCAGCAAGGGCTTCCACCGGAGCAGCGTTCTTGTTATAGTGAGCAACAACAGTATAGCCAGCCTGGGCAACAGCCTTGGCAATAGCTTGTCCAATGCCACCACTGGCACCTGTAATTAAAACCTGATTTTCCATATAGGCGGAAATTTAGAATTATTTAAGTAAACGCAGGGAAAAGAACTACAAACCCAGGGATTGTTTTGGGTCAGGAACTTCCACTGTATTTAGAACACCATCTGCAGCAAGAACGCCATTTTCAGGGGTTCCTACAAAAGCCTGACCTTCAAACGTCACAGCCATGTCCATACGGATGGTCTGGTGCACTCTGAGGGTAACCACATCGCCCTTCTTGAATACCGGCACATGGGAATTGAAACTGGACACACTCATGATGAAGCCCACCTTGGGAGCCTCATTGTGGGCACGGCCAAAAATACCGGACATCAGGGAAATGCTCTGAGCCATGTACTCGAAGGAAATCCACACCGGCACGCCACCCAGGTTCTCGTCATAGAACAGGTTGGACTCGTTTATATCCACCTGGGTTTCTATGGTAATGGTTTCCAGATCGTAGTTCTTGACACGATCCAAAAGGAACATCTTCCCCTTATGGGGAACAAGCTGTTCCAGGTCGCTTTTCTTGTTCAGGTCCAAATCAATTTCCATATTACTTTTCCAAACTATCGGTAATCACCAAACTTGCATTGCAGCCGCCAAAGGCAAAGGAATTGCTGAGGCAGCGCTTGAGGCGGGCAGGTTTTTCACCAGGTGTAACCAAGTGAACCTTGGGTATTTCAGGATCGACAACGCCATCGTTGAGGTGGGCCGGCAAAACCTGGTTCTTGAGAGCCAGGCAGCAGAAAGCCGTTTCCAGGGCGCCAGATGCGCCCAGGGTGTGGC
The DNA here is from genome assembly GCA_024399065.1 of Fibrobacter sp. NCBI lineage: Bacteria > Pseudomonadati > Fibrobacterota > Fibrobacteria > Fibrobacterales > Fibrobacteraceae > Fibrobacter > Fibrobacter sp. The sequence goes on from JAKSIB010000010.1 coordinate 46,816, forward strand.
CGGTCAAAGCCTTGGTGGAACTGATGGGAACGTTCTCCCCTAGGAGGCGATTGACTGCAAGGCCTTCCATGGCGTCGTTCAACTTTGTACCTGTTCCGTGGAGGTTCACATAGTCAATCTGGGACGGTTCCAGTTCCGCATCTTCTAGGGCGGCCTTCATGGCCTGGTAGGCACCTTCCCCATCGGCACGGGGCGCAGTAATATGGTCGGCATCGGCGCTTTCACCAAAGCCTTCCACCACCAAGCCCCGGCATTCTTCCTTACAAAGGGCTTCGCATGATTCTCGGGTGATCACGAAATAGGCTGCAGCGTCACCCAAGGTAAGGCCAGAGCGGTTGGCGCTAAACGGATTGGTGGGTTTGTCGCTCATGGCTTCCAGAGAAGCAAAGCCTAAAATCACAGGCAGAGCGGCAATGTCAACGCCACCTACGATGGCAGCGTCGCAGTTACCAGCATAAAGGTTGTTGCGGGCAGAGACAAAGGCGCTGACGCTGGAGGCGCAGGCCGTTGAATGCACTTCCATCATGCCCTTGATGCCATAACGTTCCGCCACGTACTGGGCAGGAAACTCTACGCTCTGGAATTCAAGGGAATAACCTTCCGGATAGGAGCCAGTTTCCTTGAGACATCTTAAGGCCTGCAGGGAAGCTTCGGAGCCATTGTCGCAAGAACCCAGGAAAATGCCAACGCGGTCTGCACCGAACTTATCCACCATCTTGCGGACAGAATCATCGATCTGATTAAGGGCAGCATTGCTCAAGCGATTAATGCGATAGTCAAACTTGGGATTTTCCACCTTGGGCAAAGTGTTCATATCAATGATTGCCGCAGGGCGCATCACGCCATCCACATCCAGCAGGCTAAACTCCCCACGTTCTCCGTGGGCTAGCTTTTCAAGAACAGTATTCTTGTCGCCACCTAAAATGCAATGGAAGCCAAAGTCGTTTATGTACAAAGGTCGTTTCATCAATTGGATCCTAACGTGATGTGATACTTGTAGCGTCGTAGTTCATTGACCAGGTTGATTTCGGAACCTTTCTTTTCCACCTTCAAAATGGTCTTTCCATTTTCAGAAAGGGTTCTGACAAAACCATTCACGTTCAGTTCTTCGCTAAATTCAAAACCGGAGCGTTCAAAATTTTCCTTCAAGGCGTCAAAGGGGTAAAAGCAAATCTGAAAATCCGCCAGTACGTACTCGGCCTTCATCTTGTTCACATCCATTACAGAACTTTCAAAGGACACACTGTCCCCCACGTAGGTCAGTTCCGCAAGGGTGGTTCCAAATCCGCCAAACAAGAAAACCGACAAAATGGAATCATTGGCTCGTACCCAGGTATCCCCATCAAAACTGGTTTCGGAACCATCTTCCTTAATAAACGTCCCTTCCAGATGCTGGGGCATATCCATGGGGGTCTTCATGGCGCTCGTAGGCAAAAGAGCAATAGAGTGAGTATCCGAATAGAACACCGGAGCTGAACCGGGCTTTACCAAGGACTTATGGCACGCTGCCATAAACATGCTTACCCCAAGGCAAGCAAGTAAGGTAAAGAATGATTTCAGGGAGCGATACTTCACGAATCAAAAGGTAGAAAACTATGGGCTACCTTTTTTCGAGGGCAACGCAGAAAGGGGCGATAAAGCAAAGCAACAAAGAATTCCCAAAAGGGTTGCCAGGCCAAAAGTGGCCACAGGAGTAAAACTACTGAAGGAAAGGCTACCAAAGGAGATTACCGTGGTTGCCGCAGAAAGCATTACCGCCAAAGCCGTGGTCAAATTATTGCGTCCGCCTTCCTTAAAGAATAACGCATAGTCAATGCCGATTCCAAGAGTAAGGATAATGCCCACGATGGCAAAAAAGTTAAATGGAATTCCTGCATAGCCAAAGACAGAAGCCAGGAATAGGCATGCAATGACCGGAGCGCGAATCACACGGACTGCCTCGCGGAACCGATACACGCAAACAAGAATCACAAAGACAATTGCATAGGCGACGGCCACCAGAAACAACGCAACTCGGGAAAGATTAGTCAGCGTGTCGTTGATGTTTCCCATCTTATTGACGGCGTACACCTGATCCATACCGCCGGCTACATTCGCAATGTCAAAATTCTTGGAAGCGTGTAAGGGCAGAACGGCGCTGTAGAACTTGCCGTTCACTTCACCAATCCAAAGCATGTTCAATAGCGACTTGAAGGACTGGGGATATTCATTTTCGACAGTCAGAAATTCCGGCGTTTTTAAGGAGCTATCCTTCGCAAACAACGTACTGTCCTTCGTTACCGCAGCGATGCCTTCGAATGTTTCCCTTTGAGTTTTGATGGAAGGCAGGAAAGAACTTGCGGCAAGATAATTCTTGATCAGGGAATCATTCTTTGAAGCGTCCAGACGTTCACAAAGGGATTCTTCCCGTTGCAAGACATCCTCGGCAGATTCTCCTTCCACAATAAAGTAGTTTGCAGAAATGCCCAGGTTGTTCAGCCTTGCGCTAAGCATTTCAGAAGCCTTCAATTCGTCACTCATGGTATACATGGTGCGCATATCAGTTTGCACATTCAACAAGTAAAGGCCAGGCAGGAGGGCAACAACGAAAAACACGATGACAATGTTTTGCAACTTGGCTCCAGTCCCCTTCGCAAATACATTGTACAATGAAATGAATTTCTCCGGAACAATTGTGGGGAGCTTCACCCCACCCTTATTTACTGGCAGACAGGGGAACAAAAGAAGGATGGTGGTAAAGGAGCTGGCGAGGCCCGCCAAGGAGAACACAGCCATTTGTTTGAGCAACGGGAAGTCCGCAAAAGTCAAGGCTATATAGCTCAGCTCCGTCGTCATGAAACCAAGAATAAGCCCCTTCAATATATGGCTTCGAACATCAAAGCCGGAACCGCCCTTTTTCCAATCCGTAAAGAAATGGATGGCATAGTCAATGCTTACGCCAATGACACTGGTTCCAAAGACGAAGGTGAAGATATGGATGCTTCCAAAAAGAAGCCAAGTCGTAGCCAAGGCAGCAGCGGCAGCAACACCAATAGATCCGATAGTACAAAGGATGGGCAAAGGAGAGCGATATACCGACAGCAGCAAGATCAAAATCAACACCATGGAAATCCCGGAAATCCAAGCAATTTCGCTTTGTGCATTTTTGGAACTTTCGTAGCTATGGAAGGGGACTCCGGACTTTGCAATTTTCAGCCCGGGTACAGCCGAGCTGAGGGAATCCAAAGTTTTATACAGGCGGCCCAGCACATGTTCATCGTTTGCCATGGCGGAAGTGCTATTGGAAATCACGGCACTCCACATCACATACGTTACATTGGAATCTGTAGCCGCAAGAACTCCATCACGGAGAGAAAACTTGCCGCTCATCAAGGGCGATTCCAATGTGAAGTAGTCAAAGCTCTGCTCGCCCAGCAAAAGGGGATCTTCATCCAGTTTGCTTAAGTCGGCCATGCTGAAAACACCGTAAATTTTCTGGTCTGCGGCGTTTTGCAAACTTTGGAGATCGCCTTTCTTCAAGGCCTCCCGAACAAAGGGGCTCTGCAACACATAACGATGTTCAAAAAGGAAATTTTTCATTTCCTTCATGGCGTTTGCATCTACATGAAGGCGGGTTTCTTCAAAGCCAGCGTCATTGACAAATGCGCCATCGAGAACAATCGCGGCATTCTTTGCCACTTCAAAATTTTCGTGACCAAACAGCACAGAAATGTTTCGCATGGAGCGGGCGCTCAGGGCCTTTTCCGCTTCACTCACATTTTTGAATTCGCTGGAATCCGGCAAGACTGAATAAAGGTCCGTTTCCACATTCCAAGGGCACAACAAACCAAGCACCAAAAGGATGGCATGGAGAGCCACCCAAATCCCGATGCAGATGGGCTTGCGCTTAATGGCTGTGATTACTGAATTCATAAACCGTGGAATTGCCTTCCCCATCCATCAAGGTAACCTTGTCCAATTCGGCGGAAGCTTCCAGCACCATGCTAGCAATCACAGCACGAACCGCATCTTCCTTAGGAACAAGATTCACCATATAGGACTTGCCTGACTTTTTGAAGGTCACGTCAAAATGCATTTCAAGTTCATCCACCTTGCCCGAAAAAACAGACTGGATGGTCTTGGAAAATTCGGCAAAAACGGCATTGTCCTTGGCTGCCATTTCCATCTTCTTTCCGTTAGCGGATTCCTGGATCATCTTGTCGCCGGAAATGGTCAATTTGCTGGGGAACGGTTTTTCAACGTTCCACAAGATGCCTTCGCCGTTAGTAATCTTGAAGGTGCCTGTAGAGACAAATTCGCGGTTCAGTTTCTTGATGGTCTTGATCTGCTTGAAATTTCCCTGGGTCACCTTATGTGCGGTCATGGCGGACATGGCTTTGACCAGTTCTGCCTTGGAGCCAGCATTAACAGGAGCCGCATTTGGTGCAGCGAAGCCCACTGTGGCGAACAAGCTCACCAAAAGAATGACGCAAATTCTCTTAAGCATTTTCGCGGCCGTTGCTTTCGGAGGTTTCTTTTTCACGGGCCTCGCATTCACGGACCTTTTCCACAAAACACATGGGGCTTCCCACCTGGGATTCCTTGGTCTTCAAGTCCACAGCCATCTGGGTGCTTTCGGCCTTGGTCAGCAACTGACCTGTGGCGGCATCGGTAAACTTGTAGGAAAGTTTCAAGCAAATTTCGTATTCCTGCAAAGTCACTTCACAGCGGACCTTCTGCATAAAGAACATGGGACGCAAATACTTGACGTGCATGTCCACCACAGGCCACACGTAACCGCTCTTGGTCATTTCGTTATAGTCGTAGCCAATCTTTCGGAGCAAAGCACAGCGAGCCACCTCCATGTACTTTACGTAATTTCCGTGCCAGGCAACCTGCATGGAATCTACATCATAAAACTCGACCTGAAACTCGACACATTCCTTAATCATAATCTTAGCTCAACTAGTCTACGGACTTTTCCCAAAAATTGTAGAAATTATACCACTGGTACGGATGCCTGAGGCAATGCTTTTCCAATAAACCTGTGTATTCCTGCAGCAACATCTTGATCTTTGCAGGACGCTCCTTGCGAGGGCCGCTTAAATCGGTCTTGGCGCGGACCACATGCATTTCGTAAGGAGACTGAATGTCGAAATCCTTCTTGCGGATGGCAAATACGAAATAGATGGGAGCGTTTAGCACCCCAGCCAGCGTAAAGGAACCTTCTGGGAAGCTTGCAGTTTCGCCCAGAAATTCCGTTTCCACGTTTCTATTTCTGGAATTGGCAGAAGTTCTATCGCCAGCGATCACCACAAGATTACCTTCGGCAATACGCTCCTTCATCCATACAGCAGAATCCACACCGATGGAATTGGCGTCCACCACCTGGTCCATCAATTCCGGGTTCAGTTCACGAAGCAAGGCATTGAACTTGGAAGTGCCCGAGAAATCCACCACCGGGAAAACCTTGAAATCATTCTTGGTATGTCTTTCACCATAGCCCGTCAGGGAGCGTAGCATTTCCATATTGCCCAAGTGAGAACAAAGGAGGAATGCACCTTCCCCATTTTCAAGCTGGTTCACCAGCATGTCCAAATCATCGTTCTGGGTTTCCAGCTGATTCAACTTGATGGAGCCGCGGAAGCCGCGGAGTTTTTCCATCATGGAAAGGGCAAAGGAGAGAATATGCTTGTAGGTTCCCAAAAAATCCGGACGCTTCTGCTGAACTTTCGCCAAATGATCCAGGTAGACACGGGAACGTTTGCGCACAGGCATTGCCCCGATCCAGAAGAAAAAGCAAATCAACGCCGTAAGGATTTCCACCAGGAATAAAGGCAGGTGGCACACAATCCAAAGCATGAAACGGAAATGCCAAAGGCTTCCGCCCACTTCCTTCACTTCGGACCAGTGTTCGTCCTTTGTCGAAGTTTCACTCTGCTTTTCAGACGTTTCGATCATTCCCTACTTCTTCTTGAACAACTTGCGGGCAATAAGCATCGGGCTACGGATAATCATGCCAAAGCACAACTTGGTGTGGGTTGCAGAAATGGCAATGTTATCGTGCAGGGCTCGGAAATTGGAAACGCCGTCTTCCGGATAGGTCACGTGAATCGGATAGAAATTCATCTTGATTCCCGCCCAAGACATGCGGACCATAATTTCGATATCAAAACCCATGCGCAAATTGGTCATCTTCTTTGCGATGGGAACTACCTTGTCCAATGGATAGACTCGGCAGCCGCACATGGTGTCGGGAATGGACATGGACAACGTTTCGACGCAAACCCAGAAATTGGTAATCTTGCGCCCCTGTTCACGAGCCTTGGGCACGGTACCATCGTACTGCGGGAAAGCAGAAATCAGATTCTGGGGGTGCTTTTTGGAAGCCTTGATAAAGAAGGGAATGGCGTTTACATCGTGCTGGCCGTCGGCATCGATTTGCAAGGCGTGGGTAAAACCCAGGCGGGCAGCTTCAACCAAGCCGGACACTACAGCACCGCCCTTTCCTTTGTTCACTTCGTGAGTGACCAAGTAGGTGTTCGGAACTTCCTTAGCGATGGTTTCCAGAATGGCATGGCCTTCGGGTGCATTGCCGTCGTCCACCAAAATCACAGCCAGGCCTTCCTTGGAAAGGGCCTCAGCTACATGGCGGGAAGCAGCCTCGTGACGATACACAGGGACTACAGCACAAAACTTTTGTTCAGACATTTTTTCCATAATCAGGGGGATCCCGGGTCATCCCCGTCAAGCGAGGACAAGCGCCCGGGATGACATGTTGGAGGCGGAATCATCTACAAGCTTCATAAGAATGGAACCGGAAGAAAGGGACTTCGTTCCTGTTTCATCCACAAAGCTGAAGGTCAGTTTACCCTTTTCCTCATCGTAGTTCAACTGGAGTTCCACAGGGGTATCCGGGAAAATGGGGCTGGTAAACTTGGTGCGGTTGATCTTTACGATTTCTGAAGGAACCTTCAAGAAGGTACGGGCCAGCAACAAGACCATGTTCACCTGGACCACGGCGGGCAACAGCTTGAATTCCGGGAAATGACCATCGTAGAAATCGCTGGTGATGGGGAACAAAAGCTTCGCTCTAAAGGAGCTTACGTCCCTCTGCATTTTCAGAATCTTGAAGTTGGGGCTTTCAGGCAGGCTAAAGAGGTCCTGGATATCGCTCATCTTGATTTTTCCCATAAGGTCCTGGGGCAGTTCCTCCAGGTAGCGCCACTTCTTGGGCGTTACCGTATTTTCCAGATACTGACACAGGTAATTCCTAAAGAATTCGTTGATTTTAAGTTTTGCACAGTTGGCAAATTTTTCACGGCCGGCTTCGTTCAGCACGATAGCTGCAGCAAGGAACTGGCGCTTGCTTACCATAGGCACAACACGGACATCGTGTACAAGGCCAGTAGACTTGAGACGTATTTCCACTTCGGGCAAGGAAATTCTCTTTTCCTCAATTTTTACGATGGAATCAGCACGGCCCTTCAGCACAAAGCTCCCGTCGGCCTGAAGTTCCGCCAGGTCGCCGGAGGTAAAACCTTCGGGTTCCAAGACCGCAGCGGACTTGATGTTGAGGCAGCCATTTTCAGCAAGACTCATCTTGCAAAATTCAAAAGGAGTCCACAGGTTACCGGAGCCGCTTTGCCTATGGGCAATAATTCCTGTTTCTGAGCTTCCGTAGATTTCGGTAGTCCAGCATCCGGTCAGTTCATGAGTCTTCTGGGCCACATCTTCGGGCAGAACGCCGCCCGCAGAAAGGATCACGGGCACAGTCTTGAAATCAAGGGGCTTTTCCAGATCCACCACCAGACGCTTCAAAAACGCTGGGCTAGAAACGACTACAGCCTGCGCGTCAGTAAGCTTTGTCAATTCCGTGGGGAAATCAAACCGACGCCTGCGGAAAGGAATGCCTGCAGCCAGCGGGAAAATCACCGCAAAGGGCAGGCCAAACATGTGGTGATGATTCACGGTACTGTAAATTTCACGACTCATCCACTGGTCGCCAAAATACTTCACCTGCTGTTCAACTTCTTTTTCCAGCTGGGAGAACATCTTGAAAACAGCCTTGGGCTTGCCTGTGGTACCGGAAGTGTACACCACCATCTCGGCCTTGTCCATATCAAACTTGCCAAATCGTATTTCGTTAGTTTCCTGTTTAAGCAAGTCCTGGATCATGGTGGCACCACCAGGCGCAAAAGGCTCGTCGGTAATGAACCCGCAGTTTTCTTTCTGGATTTCCTTGATAAAGGCGTCCTGGCGGTTGGCAGAAACCAAGGCCTTACGACAGCTCTGGAGCATAGCCACCAAGGCCACTAAAAAGTAGTAGACATCGTCGCAGTGAAGAATCCAGGGAATGTTCTCCTGGGATTCCAAGAAGATTCGAACCTTGGATACGTCAGAGACAAAATCCTTCCACGTTGTAACCGAGGAGTCATCGAAGCAGAACTTCGCACCTTCGGGGCGGGAGTTCACTTCCAACTCGCTTACGGGAACATAGGACTGTAACTTTCTCTGCATCACTTTTCGAACCACAAACTCAATTGCAAAAAATAATCCGATTAAAATGTAGGAAATTAGCCCGTTGTACAAGGACCAAAGCCTGTCGGAACCCACGAACACAGTGAGGGCAGCAACACTTGCGTTTGCAACAAAGAAAATGCACCAACAAAAAGTCACCTTGTCGCAGTAATTTTCCACGTAGTTACGGCTGGGGGAATTTTTAATGCTTTTGTCCCCAAGGTTTGCCATGCGAAAAACAAAACTGGGCTTTTTCCAGAGGGTAACGCCAAAGAACAGAAGCAGGCTCAAGTTTACAAGGACCGGGTAGAACTTGAGGAACAGCAAACTGTCCGCGAAGAGCGCCACCGTTCCGCAGACCAACATCAAAAGGACCAGGATTCCATTCTTGGCCTTGCCACCGTCGGCATTCTTGGAGCGAGTGAAATTCAGGAACTGATAAAAAGCAAGCGCCAAAAGCAAAATGCTCAGGCGCCTAGGCGAAAGGTCCCACATGGTGAGACCACAATATACAAGAACCGGATAAAGTACGCTCAGCGCGGTAAAGAAAACCTTTCCCGCCATAGGACTCTTACTTAGCTTCCGAATCCTGGATGAGGTTGTAGATAGCATCTACCACGTCCTGCATGGTGCGGACGGTCTTGAAAACCTCAGGATCGATGTTACGGGGAAGAATAGACTTCAGCTTCACAATCAAGTCGACAGCGTCAATGCTATCCAGTTCCAGATCTTCGTAAAGACGGGCTTCGGGGGTGATCTTGGCTTCGTCCATTTCGAAGTCTTCCACCAAGGCAGACTTCATCTTTTCAAAAATTTGCTGTTTATCCATGGTAATGTTCCAAATAACCCGATTTACTTTTGATTAGCGGCAACGTAGGCAGCGAGGGCGCTTACAGAGGCAAAATGTTTCTTGGTTTCTTCGTTCTGCACGGCAAAGGATACGCCAAAGGCATCCTTGATGGCAATGCCAAGTTCCAGTGCGTCGATGGAATCGAGACCCAGACCTTCACCCTGAGCATTTGTACCGAAAATAGGTGCATCATCAATGATATCAGCGGGGGTGATATCTTCCAGTTCCAAAGACTTAATCAAAAGTTCTTTAATCTTGTTATTCAAATCGGACATTATATACCTTTACAAACTGTTTTACAAAAAAATAACAAAATCTCCCTTTATTGTAAAGGAACCCCTAAATTCTTGCGTTTTGGACGGATATAAAAAACTATATTTTCACCAAAATTTAACCAGAGTCTTTCATGTTCGACTTTTATATCAACGACAATATTTCCGCTATTGACGCCAAATTCGAAGCCCAGAAGATAGCCTTCGCCCCCCTCAGTTTTCAGGCAGCCCGCGCTCTTCGCGACATGGGCATTCTTGAACTGATCAGCGAATCCCGCAAAAAGGGCATCACCATCTCCGAAATTTCCAAGAAGTTGAATATTTCCCTGTACGGCGTAGGCGTCCTTACTGAAATGGGTCTTGGCATGGGCGCCCTTAAGGTTCATCCGGATTCTGCCGAAGACGACCTCCGCCTGACTCTCGGCAAGGTAGGCTTCTTCCTTCTGAAAGACGAAATGACCCAGGTGAACATGGACTTTTCCCAGGACATCTGCTACCGCGGTGCCGAGAACCTCGAAGAATCCATCCGCGAAGGAAAGCCCGCCGGTCTCCCCCATCTGGGCAACTGGAAAACCGTTTACCAAGGATTGTCCCAGCTTACCGACCAGCAGAAGAAGAGCTGGTTCGGCTTTGACCATTTCTATTCCGACCTGGCCTTCCCCGAAGCACTGCCTATCGTTTTCGAAAAGTCCGTAGGTCGCCTCTTTGACATTGGCGGCAACACTGCAAAGTGGGCCATCGCCTGCTGCAAGTACAATCCCAACGTAAAGGTTTCCATCATCGACCTGCCGGGCCAGACTGCCGTTGCCGAAAAGAACGCTGCCGCTGCCGGTTTCGCAGATCGCATCGACACTATTCCCTGCAATGTGCTAGACGAAACCACCAGTTTCCCGGAAGGAGCCAACGCTGTTTGGATGAGCCAGTTCCTGGACTGCTTCTCCCTGGAAGAAATCACAAAAATTTTGACCAAGATCCGTACTGCAGCCTCCCCCGAAACCGACGTGTACGTTCTTGAACCCCTGTGGGACAAGCAACGTTTCGAAGCCGCCGCCTACTCCCTGCAGGCAACCTCTTTGTACTTTACCTGCATTGCCAACGGTAACAGCAAGATGTACCGTTTCGAAGAACTGAAGAAGGCAATCGAAATTGCAGGCTTCGAGCTGAAGGAAGCCCACCACAATGTAGGCATCAACAGCTACTCCCTGCTGCGTTTCCGCACAAAGTAAGAACAGCCCCATCGCAGTTTATGGAAAAAGTTTATATAGAACGATTCGCAAGTTTCGTGCCAACCGAGGCGATGCCCAAGCCGGACGTTTCCTTCGTACCCATGCTTACCCGCAGACGTCTAAGCAACCTGTCCCGTATGGTGGTCTACACTAGCGAAAAGATTTCCAAGGACGAAAACGGCAACGTCCTTCCCCCCTGCAAAATTACATTTGCATCCCAGTATGGCGAAATTACGCAACAGCTGAAGATTGCAGAAATTCTGATTGACACAGGCAAGGTTTCTCCATCCCATTTTAGTTCGTCTGTATTCAACACCCCGGTGGCAAACGCAACAATTCTCGAAAAGAATACCGCCGGATACTCCGCTGTTTACGGTGGCAAGAACGCTTTTTCCGACGGTCTTGCCGATTGTCTCGCCGCCATGGAAATCGAGTCCGCCGAAGATCGCAGTTTTATTTTTGCCGAAGAACTCATTCCAGAAAAGTACGCACCCATCGCTGGAGTTCCCTACCCCAACGTAGTCTGCGCCGTAGCCCTTCGCCTTACCAAGGACGAATCCAAGGCAGACAAGCGCTACAAGGATTTCGATTTGAACCTAGCTTTGCAAAACCTCAAGTTTTTGCAAGCTAATTTCAACACCGCTTCCGACCAGGCCCTGGCATTTATCATGTCCGTTCTCGAGTTATGATTTTCGCAAAAATCAAGTATATTTGGAGAATCGTCGGCAAACTCAGTTCCTTTGCTGTTTTTGGCATAGGAAGTTTCATTCTTGGTTCGACGATTTTTCCAGTCCTTCACTTGATTTCCGGTTTTTCAGCAGTTCGCTTCCGCCGCATTACCCGAAAGTTTATTTCAAGATCCTTTGTGGTTTTTGTCAAGTACATGGAGTTCGTTGGGACAATCAAGGTTTCCGTCCAGGAACGAGATCTTTTAAAAGGAGCCAAGTCCAAGGTCATCATCGCAAACCATCCATCCCTTTTGGATGTGGTGATTTTGATTTCCCTTGTGCCCAATGCAGACTGCATCGTCAAGGGAGCCTTAATTGACAATAAGTTTATCTCAGCAATCATACGAAACCTGTACATACCCAATACGTTGCCCTTTGAGGAACAGTTGGAGATGGCAGCAAAATCCATGGCCGAGGGCAACAACTTGATCATCTTCCCCGAGGGAACTCGTTCAAGAACTGGAGAGCCATGGCATTTCAAGAAAGGTGCCGCACGTTTTGCCATCTACACCAAGAGCGACGTGGTGCCGGTTTATTTTGGTGGCAACGAAAAAATTGGTCTTAGAAAGTACGACAAGATGCTATCCCATAATCCCACGAATCCGTACATATACGAGTTGGAGGTACTCCCCCAGATTTCCGTAGCGGAGTACTTGAACATGCCCGCATCAAAAAGTGCAATTCTATTGACAGACGCAATGAAAAACGTCCTTGAACAAAAGCATCTAAATAGTTAAATTGAATAGCATGAAAAAGACTTTTATTCTTATCGCCATCTCTAGCGTTGCAGCTTTTTTCTCTGCTTGCGGAGGTAGCTACAGCAACCACCAAACCGTAGAACAAATGAGTCAGCCTTTCGTCTGCGAAGGTCTTCATATGAAGAACGCTAAGTGGGATTTCGTGGATGACTACGGCATGAAAATCCATGTTGATGGTCGCTGCCATGCAGGTCGCAGACACGGTCAGTTCAATTTCTACTCAAACAACGAGATGCTTGCCAAGACCAAGTTTGTAAAGGGCGAAGAAGTCAAGACCGCCTGCATGATCAAGGGTAAGCAGATGAGAACCACTTTGGAAAAATGCATGAACATTCACGCTAACGAAAAGAATAGAGCCAAGTAATTTTTGAGGTTAATATGTCCAAGAATACCAAGACCGTTAAGGCTGCAGCTAAGGCTAGCAAGACCGTTCCCGCCGCAAAGGCTGAAAAGAAATCCGCCGGCAAGTCCGGTACCCAGACCAACATGTGGACCGGCCGTTTCGCTAGCGGTATGGCTCAGTCCATGGTGGACCTCTCCTTCAGCCTTCACTTCGACTCTGAACTCATCGAAGAAGATATCGAAGGCAGCATCGGTCACGGCAAGGGCCTGGTAGAATCCGGCGTCTTGACCAAGGCAGAATACAAGAAGATTTGCGACGGTCTCAAGACCATTCTCGACGATTACCATGCAGGCAAGAACCTGTGGCAGCCTTCCGACGAAGACATCCACATGGCCGTAGAACGCGTGCTTACCGAACGCATCGGCGCTTTGGGCAAGAAGATCCACACAGGCCGTAGCCGCAATGACCAGGTCTGCACCGACTTCAAGCTTTACATGCGTCACCGCGCAGCAGAAATCCGCGCTCTTGAAATTGAATTGATGGAAGTGGTCCTGGACCTTTCCAAGAAGTACTTCGGCAAGCTGATGCCGGGCTACACCCACCTGCAGCAGGCACAGCCCATCTACTTCAGCCACTACCTCATGAGCATGTTCTTCGCAGTGAGCCGCGACGTGAAGCGTCTGGACAACTTCCTGGAACTCCACTCTCAGCTGCCTCTTGGTAGCGGCGCTATGGCTGGTTCTGCATTCCCCTACCAGCGCGCCCTGGTTGCTGCAGAACTCGGCTTCAAGGACGTGAGCCCCAACTCCATCGACGCCGTGAGCCACCGCGACATGATGCTGGAATTCAACGCCGACCTCGCCATCATCGCAAACACCATGAGCCGTTACGCCGAAGATTTCGTGAACTGGAGCACCAGCGAATTCGGATTCCTCACCTTGCACGATGCCTTCAGCAGCGGTTCCTCCATGATGCCCCAGAAGAAGAACCCGGACTCCATGGAACTCATCCGCGGCAAGTCTGGCCGTATGCTGGGTAACTTCAGCGCTATGTACACTTTGGTGAAGGGCGCTCCCCTCTCCTACAGCCGCGACCTGCAGGAAGACAAGGAACCGGTATTCGACAGCGTTCACAACGTGAAGGTCATCCTCCGCGTCATGAAGGAAGCTCTGGAAACTGCACGTTTCAACTTTGACAAGATGGAAGCAAAGATGTTGCCGGCCCTGTTGGCAACTGACCTGGCCGACCTTCTGGTGGAAGCTGGCGTTCCCTTCCGCGATGCTCACCACGTTGTGGGTAGCCTGGTTGGCGAAGCCGCTCGCAGCGGTAAGGAATTCACCGACCTGTCCGACGAAGCTTGGGCAGCCGCCGGCGTTCCCGATGTGCAGAAGATGAAGAAGACCCTGACTTTCGAATACAGCGTTGGTCGCCGTAACATCGAAGGCGGTACCGGTCCTAAGTCTGTAAAGCAACAGTTCGGTAAGGCCGAAGCTCTCTTGAAAAAGTTCAAGGTCGTTAAGAAGTAACTTCTATAGAGGATGCTTAGATTGCCACGGCCCTTTGGGCCTCGCAATGACATTCCTCGAAATTTGAACAAAAAAGAAACCGCAGCCTCAAGGTTGCGGTTCTTTTTTTATTTCTTGTCTTGGGGTACGAGGCGTTCCACAATGCGGAACAGATCATTATAGATTTCCAGGAAGTCTTCGATCCAAATGGGGTCGCGTTCGCCCACCACATGGAAGGTTTCTTCCAAAGTGTGGCGTGCGTTATAGGGACCCACCAAGGTACCTTCGGGCTGGGTAAAGCCCCCCTGCTGGTATGCGGTTACTGCAGCCTGGCGGGCACGATAACTACGGCGGAGTCGAGCAATCAAGGCGCCACGCAAAGAAAGCAATTCTTCGTGGGCGGCAATGGCGTTACCATCCTTGACCCAGGATTCAACCACATTCAAGCGACGGAGAATGGTGTCCCTTTCTGTATTAGGAATAAGCATTCGCTTATCAGCAAGAGTCTTCTTGATCTGTTCAGAAATTCCACCCAGGATTTGTTCATTCCAGAACACCATGGGATTTTCTGCAAAGCGGCTAGAATCGTCGGCCTTAGGCGTGTGAGTTGCAATCCAGCGATCAAGCTTATCAGCCACCATGCCAGCTTCGGGCAAACGGTCCACAGCCACATATTCGCCGGCGCGGTTCAGCAGGTTGTCCGCATAGACCATACGCCAGTGCGGCAGCTTTCCGGTCTTACGGATAGCGTCGATATTCTGGCGAAGATTTTCTAAACGTTCCTGCATTTTATAACCTTCAGTTTAACTCTGCTTCGATTGCCACGCGTTGCTCGCAATGACAGCCCTACTATTTCTTGTCCTTCATCTGGAGCGGGGTCACACCGATTTCCACGCGACGGTTCAAACGACGGTGTTCTTCGCTGTCGTTGGGATACTTGGGCTGATGTTCGCCAAAACCAGCAGCAAAAAGACGTTCCGGCGGGAAACCTTCCTTGATCAAGGTCTTCACCACGTTCACTGCACGTTCCGTAGAAAGGTTCCAGTTGGTATATGTCTTGGACTTCACCGGAGTATCATCGGTAAAGCCACTGACCATGATTACGTCGGTAGAATCCAAGGCTTCAAGCAAGCCCTTGCTGATGCCCCTGATAACACCGACGCCTTCGGGAGTCAAGTCGGCTCCGTTAATGGGGAAAAGGAAACTTGCCTGGATCTGGATCTTGCCATCTTCCAAGGCAATAAGGCCTGCTTCGATGGAAGTCTGCAAGCTCTTGGAGAGAAGGGCGTTTCGCTCTGCGGCAATCTTGCGCATTTCTTCCTGACAGCTCAGCACTTCTTCTTCGGTACGGGTAAGGTCTTCGGCCTTCTGTTCCTTGAGGGTAGCCATGGCGACAAACGCCAAGATGAACAATGACACCAATGCGATGCCAAGGTCCGTGTAGGCCATCCAAGGATTGTTGTTTTCGTCCTTGCGGAACCGCATGGATTATCCCTCCACCTTGTCTGCGGATGCGGCCGGAGCCATGGCGGTACCGCGCTGAGTCTGTTCCAGGACTTCCAGGAGGATTTCCTGGGTCTTGACGGCGTTTTCCATAAGCACTTCGCTGGCGCGTTCGTGGAAGGCTTCCAGAGACTGGTTGAGGTGTTCCACAAAGTTTTCTTCTTCTTCGTGTTCAGCAGTATCGCCGCTGAGCTTTTCAAGAATGGTTTCCAGACCGGCGCGAAGCATTTCAAGGTTGGCGCTAAGTTCGGACTGGTTCACGCGCATAAGTTCTGCGGTTTCCACGATGTTTCCGCCAAGAGCGTCGGTAGCTTCCTTTTCCTTGACCACGCGGTTGTCGATGCTTTCAGTGAGAGCCTTCTGGGCTTCAAGCAGCACCGCGGATGTTTCGGAAAGTTTCTGGAAAGCTGCCAGAATATCGTTGGAAAGAGTTCCAAGCTTTTCGGACACGGAAGCAGAAAGTTCTGCAGAACCGGCCTGAGCCTTTTCTGCAACCTGAAGGGCAACGTTCTTGAGAGTTTCCAGACCTTCGCGCTGGGCATCCACATTGGCAGTAGTCTTTTCTTCAAGACGCTGCATGAATTCGTTCCACTGAACGTTGGACTGCTTGACCTGATCGGCAACGGAAGCGCCGATGGTTTCAGTAGTGCCGGACATTGCTGCAGCGGAAGCAGATGCAACACCATCAAGGCCAGCCTTCACATCGGAAGCAACCTTAGCCAAGGCATTTTCCACATTGCCGGAAACGCCCTGCAGGCCTTCCTTCACGCCACCAGCGATATCGCCGAGGCCAGCGTTCAAAGCAGAAGACAAACCGTTCAGCTTGTCGTCCAGCTTTGCCGGGATGGATTCCACAGAAGTGGACAAAGCCTTCACGCTCTGTTCCATAGGAGCAAAGGCGCCATTAAGAGAAGAACTGACGGAATCGCCAAGATTCTGGACAGCACCGTTCATGCCGCTCACCACAGTTGCGAGAGAATCGCTGAAGGACTTTGTGGTATTGGACATTTCAGCAGAAATCTTTGCAGTAGCAGAAGTGAGTTCCTCGCCCACCATTGCCACTACGCCGCTGAGGCCCTCCTGCACAGCGGAAGCAACCTTTGCCAAGTTTTCTTCGACGGAATCAAAGAGGCGGCCAAGTTCATCCTTGCTCTGTTCCACTTCATCGTCAGAACCCTGGAGGTTCAAGGTCAATGCATCAAGGCGAGCCATGAAACCGTTAAGGCTTGCGTTCAGCAAAGTACGGCTAGCATTCAAAATCAAGGCAGCGAACAAACCGCAAAGAGATGTTCCGAAGATTCCCTTCATACCCTGGAAGAGAAGTTGGATGGTATCCAAGGTTCCCTGGGTGGTAGAATTGTCGATGGCGCCACCGGCTGTAGCAACGGAGTACATCAAGCCGAAGAAGGTTCCCATGAGGCCCAGAAGAATCACGGTGCTACCGGCGCTGCGGGGAACGGAGATTCCCACGTTGCTGTTCAACACTTCGTAAGCGATGGGAGAATCCAGGCGGATCTTCTTGGAAACCAGCTGGCGGGCAAGAGCGATACGCTTTGCAACCACACCGTCACCAGACACGCTAAAGGAACCGCGGCTTTCGCAAGCATCAAGGACTTCCGTTTCAGCGGAGATCTGCTTCAACTTCTTGAGAGCCACCACCTGTTCAATCAAGAACACAGCGAAGATGGCGCACAGAATCACCCAGCCGAAAAGCGGAGCACCAAAGTAGCAAGCTCCGGCTACGAGAACCGCAAAGCCTGCGATGGTGAGCAACAAAGTGGTCGTGAAAGCATTTTTCATTTTATACCTGTTTTATTTTAGGCCTTATGGTCGGCCGTGGTTTCAAACAAATTCAACTGACCGCGAGAGAACCCGCGGAGGAACAAAGCCCACTTGCTCTGGTACCATTCAATAATCTGGATGGTAAGACCGCGGGCATAATCACAAAAATCATCTGTAAAGGCCAGGAAGCCGTTTTCGTAAGCGTAGTGGGGATTCCAGAAACGGCCTACATTGCGTGCGCAGCTAGCAGCGGAGCTGTAGTAGCGGGGCGGATTCTTGGAAGCAAAGGCGGCGGCAAAGCGCTTCTTAGCCAGAACATTCAAGGAGCTACGGAGAGACACGATCATAGCGTTCTCCTTGTCGCGCAAGGATGCTTCCAAACTGGGGAGCAACTTGGACACGGCGTCCACTGCACTTTCAGAGTGCCAATACTTGCAAAGCTTTTCCTGCAACTGCATCACGCGGCCGTGCATTCTCACAAACAGCGGTTCAGCATCGCTGACCAGCAAATGGATAGTTGCAGAATAGAAGGCGTTAATGTCCTGCTTGTTGTTCTTCACGTTGAGAAGCCAACCCTTTTCCTCGTCGTGCTGCATGAACTCGCCACTTTCCAGGAGCAGGCGCATCACTTCTTCTGTAGAGAAACGCTGCATCCACTTGGCGCGGAATTCGTCGTACAACTTGTTGGCGTCGGCGATGATCTGAGGGAAGCTGGCGTCGGCAAGTTTCCACGCCGTTTCGCTATAGGAAATCAATTCCGAAGAGCCCACGTTCACAGAAGGGTCGTTCAACATGGCATCCAAATGTTCGTAAAGAACAATGGACCAGGTGACCATCATGGACTGGGACAAATTCGCAACCATGGACGACCTGTTAGGGCGCACCGAGAGACGGACACTGTTGCCCGTCATCTTACGAATGGATCTGCGAAAATTCTCTTGCACCAAAACCTCTTAGAAACCAGTTTCGATACGCTGCCACACGTTACGTGTCACGCGCTTACCGCTCTTGGCCATGTCTTCAGATTCCTTACGGACGTCTGCTTCAAGATTATTCTTAATCAAACTCTGGTCACCATCGAACTTGCCACCGGCTTCCAGATACAGGCCGTAAACGTTATTGGACATTTTCGTTTCAGAAGAAAGAACATGGCCAGCACGAATAGAAAGGGCAAAGCGGTTGCGCACGAATTCGCAACGGGACAAGAAAATTTCAGGAACGTCGTCCACCCAAAGTCCGTAGTAGTTGTTCACGAACTTCACGTTTTCGAAAATACCCTTGGAACGGAAAACTGTATTGCGGAAAGCGTTTTCCACCACCAGGTGCTTGATTTCAAACGGACGGTTGGAAGAAACAAAATGCAGGCCATTCCAGCTGCCACTGGAATCTGCGCTGCGGAAAACCACAGGTTTCGCTTCAGAGCCGGAAATCTTGACCGTGCCACGGAGCATAAGCTTGGCGTATTCGCCCATCAGCACCGTAACACCAGGTTCAACCACCAAGGTATCATTTGCAGAGAAGACCATACCCTGTTCCAGGATGTACGGACTATCTGCTTCGACAAGTTTGACCTTGCCATTTTCGATTGCCGGGAAAGGCAACTCACCAGCCACTGCGGAACCTGCAGCGACCAGGGCGGCCATGGCAATGATGCTACGAATTTTAGCGATCATTAAATTTCACCTTTCAACTTGATCTTCTGGATTACGTGCATGTCGGGAATGACGTTGTCAGCAACCAGGTCATTAACACTCAGGTCGCCGGTAATTTCCATAGAGACATTGGAAATCACACCGTGAGTCATGTCGAACAAGATGGTACCGGTACCAACGATGAAGCCCTTGCTTTCCATGCGAAGGTCGGAAGAGGTGTCGCCAGCTTCCTTGTACTTGATGTTCATGCCGATCTTTGCCATCTGCACGCCATCGTGTGCGTACTGGTCCTGCAGGGTGAAGGACTTGTAGACCACAGTGTTACCACCGTTGCCCGGAATTTCGACAGAACGTTCCCAGGTTTCACCCAAGGCAACGCCCTTACCCGGAAGGATGGGCTGGATTTTCAAGAAGAGGCGGACCAAGTCCAGGGCCTCGGTACCCAGCATGACGGAATCTTCCATCACCGGATCGCTGACCACACCGTCCTTAGCCATCTTGAACTGGAAATGTTCAGTGGACATGTAGCGTTCCATGCTGCGGAATTCTTCCACAGAGCGCTTGTCGGACTTGTAGTCCACGGAGTCAATCTTCATTTCGAACTTGGCGGTGCCATTGTCGTATGCGGTCAGCAAATTATTGGTGGCACGCACAAAAAGACGAGTATTCATTGCTTCGGGAGTTCCGGACACGGTATCCATCGGCAAAATGGCATTCATGGAAGATTCGAGGGAATAGGTCTGGGAAGGAACGTTCTGGGTATTGAAAGAGAGAACGTAATCATTTCCTTCGCAGGCACACAAAACTAAAAGAGCAGCAGAGCTGGCGCAAAATTTAAAGAAATTCATGGTGTGAATAATAGAAAAAAGAACCCGTTGATTCAGTAAATCAAAACGGGTTTTGCACCATAACAGCACCTTATTTCAACTAGGTCTGGGGAGGTTTTGCACCGCTATCGCCCTTTTCCAAACGCATCTGCTGGAAAAAGCGTTTCAGAAGACCAACGCATTCTTCGGCAAAGATTCCACCAGTGACAGGAACTGTCCTTCTCAAGGCGTTTCCGGTAATGACATCGATGGTGGTTCCGCAACCGCCAAAGCGGGTATCCTTGGAGCCGTAGACCACGCGATCCACACGGCTATTGAGAATAGCGCCGGCACACATGGGACAAGGTTCCAGCGTTACATACAAAGTACAACCGTCCAGACGCCAATTGTTCAAGGTGGCGGCAGCGGTACCGATGGCAAGAATTTCTGCATGGGCGGTGGCATCCTTCAGCATTTCAATCTGGTTGTGTCCGCGGCCAATGACCACGCCGTCTTTTACGATAACGCAACCGATGGGGATTTCCTTTTCCTCAAAGGCCTTTTCTGCTTCACGAATAGCCATGCGCATAAAGCGCTGGTCCTCCTCGGCTAGGAGACGGGCAGCAATTTCCAGTTGGAATTCTTCAGAGTTAATTTCAGCCATGGGTCAAAAATACAAAAATCTTACGTACAACCAAACTTTGAACCTTTTACCGAACCTGTAAAAATACTATATTGCGCCTCGCAAATTAGTTGTGTTTTACGACAAGAATCAACGAGGTAATTTTATGCATGATTCAGCTGAACTGAACCAGGCCGCAGAAAAGGAACTGGAACGCCTTGCAGCCCTTCCCACCATCACCCTGAAGGACAAGCTGTCCATTCAGCCTCAGGAAGCCGCAGAGCTGGACCCCATTGAACGTCGCCCCACCATGGCAGAAACCTGCCTTGGTCTCACCGAAGCTCAAGCCAAGGTTGAAGCAAATCGTTGCATGAAGTGCAAGAAGCCGTTCTGCACCGCCGCATGCCCCATCGGAATGCCCATTCCCCAGTACCTCGAAAAGGTTGCCGCAGGCGACTTCCAGGGTGCAATCGACATCATCCGCGGCACTTCCTTGATTCCCTCCATCTGCAGCCGCGTCTGCCCCCACGAAAGACAGTGCCAGTCCAACTGCGCCATGGGCAAGAGCCTCAAGGACCCGAAGAAGGGCCTCCAGCTGGGTCTCATGGAACGCTTCGTTGCAGACTACGAACGTTTGAACCTGGGTGGCAAGAAGGTTCCTGAAGTAGCACCCGCAACCGGCAAGAAGATTGCCGTGATCGGTTCCGGTCCTGCAGGCCTCAGCGCCGCCATCGACCTCCGCTCCAAGGGTCACGAAGTGGTGATTTTCGAAAGCCAGCCCAAGCTTGGCGGCGTGCTCCGCTATGGCATTCCTGAATTCCGCCTCCCCAAGGAAATCCTGGACTACGAAATTTCCATCGTCGAAAAGATGGGCATTGAATGCCGCACCGGCATCCGCGTCTTCAAGGACGTGACCATCGACTACCTCTGGAAGCAGGGCTTCGACGCCGTATTCGTCGGCATCGGTGCAGCAATTCCTATGAAGCTCGGCATTCCGGGCGAAGATCTTCAGGGCGTCTACACTGCTGAAGAATACCTCCGCAAGGGCAACCTGGGCGAGGAAATGTACTCCGGTAAGCACGTCATCGTCGCTGGCGGTGGCAACGTGGCCATGGACGCAGCCCGCATGGCATTCCGCCTGGGTGCAGAATCCGTCCGTATCGTTTACCGCAGAACCATGAACGAAATGCCCGCTTGCAAGGCCGAACTGAAGGAAGTTCTGGACGAAGGCGTCAAGGTCATGGAACTCCACACTCCGGAAGCATTCATTGCCGACGAAGAAGGCAAGATCTGCATGGCAAAGCTCGGTATGTTCGAACTTGGCGAACTTGACGAAAACGGCCGTCCCCGCCCGATCCGCGTGAAGGGCGACGGTGCAACCATCGTCTGCGACACCGCAGTGATCGCCATCGGCAGCAAGGTTTCCCCTGTTGCAGCAGAAGGCATCCCGGGTCTCGAAACCAACAAGAACGGCACCATCGTGGTGAAGGATGCTACTACCGGCGAAACCTCTGTTGAAAAGGTTTACACCGC
Source organism: Fibrobacter sp. (assembly GCA_024399065.1). Classification (NCBI taxonomy): domain Bacteria; kingdom Pseudomonadati; phylum Fibrobacterota; class Fibrobacteria; order Fibrobacterales; family Fibrobacteraceae; genus Fibrobacter; species Fibrobacter sp. Next base: position 68,895 of record JAKSIB010000010.1, read on the forward strand.
AGGCGACTCCATGCACGGCCCGCTTACCGTCGTGATGGCTATGAAGACTGGTCGTCAGGCTGCTACAGCAATCCACAAAAAGCTCATGGGCATTGTGGACGAACCTGCCGCAGAACCCCAGGCTTAATTCGTAGCAAATCGCGCGGTTCATGTCGCGCGATTCATGTTCCGCACAACCGCAAAAACTAAAAAACGCCGAGGCTTTCGCCCCGACGTTTTTTCTTTAAGCTTTTTTTCAACTATTAGAAGTCGAGCAAGGCCAAGGTGCCAAAACGACCATTGATCGGGTCGATTGTCGGGACAACATGCAGGAATGCAGCATCCTTGCGAGCGGCATAATCTTCAGCCTTCTTGCGATACATTCTTGCGCGCTTCAACTGGGTACCACCAACAATCTTCAGGGTAATACCAGTTGCAAGGCTCAAACCACCAGCCACGGCAGTAAGGTAACCAAGAGCATAAAGGGTTGTGCCGTCGCCAACACAGTTCTCACCATAAGAATCACAATACATATCGGTAGCACCAGCAATTTCCATCACAAGGCCAACACCGAGGGCGATGCTACCAGCGATAATCAGCGGATTACCCGGACGACGAATCTTGTTGCCACGACGTTCGAACTTTTCGACCAAATCGTTGTAAACCTGAAGGCTGTCAACAGCATAGTAATCTACAGCTTCGGACTGAGCTACAGAAGAAGTTTCTTCAGCTTCTCCAGCTTCTTCAGCCTGTTCAACCTGGGTAGATTCTTCTTCCTGGTATTCGGTTTCTTCTTCGGTCTGTGCAAAAGTGAATGCAGCAGCGCACATCAAGAACATCAAGAACTTTTTCATAATATCCTCCTAAAGAATGGGTGGTTCGTTCTTTTTGTTACATTCTACTTACACAAGTTTAGAAAAATTTCAAAATTTCGTGATGGGTATCACAAAAAAGTGTTGTTAAAAAAAAACACCCCGGTTTACCCAGGGTGTTCAAAATTCCAGTAGAAGTTGTCGGCTTACTTTGCACCGAACTTTTCAGAGGCCTTCTTCACGTTCGGGTCCTTCTGAGCATCCTTGATCTTCTGCTTGATGCCGTCTTCGATGTGCTTCTTCAGCTTAGCTGCGAGAGCGGGGAAACGATCTTCCAGAGAGTCGCTGAACACAGCCGGCTTCTTTGCAGCAGCAGGAGCAAACTTGCCACCCTTCGGGCCACGCTTGTTGAACGGACGCTTGCCACCCTTCTTAGCGGGAGCTTTCTTTTCGGACTTGGCTTCCTGAGGCTTAACTTCAGTCTTCACTTCTTCTGCCTTAACTTCTTCTTTAACTTCTTCTGCCATAATATACCTCTTTGGAAAATTGTGAATTTTTTGACGGCGCAAAGATAATAAAATCTAACATTGCTGTCTATGAGCGGTTCTCCAACCAGTGGGCCAAAACCGTAATATCGGCAGGACGAACCCCAGGAATACGGCTAGCCTGGCCCAAAGTCAGCGGTTTTTGTGCGTTCAGACGCTGGCGACTTTCAATACTGATGGCGGTAATCTGCATATAATCCAGATCCGGGGACAGCTTTACAGCCTCCATCTTCTTCTGGTCATCGATTTCACGGGCCTGGCGGTCAAAGAATCCTGCATAGATTTCTTCGGCATACATATACCACTGATCGCGGCGGGTCAATTGCAATTCAGGAACCGTTTCTGCCGGAAGGGCAACCTTGAAGAACACTTCAGGGTCAATCCCCGGACGACGGAGGACGTTAATCCAGCGGGTGCGTTCCGTGGCAAGAGCCTGGCCACCAGCCTCGAGAACCTTATTGGCCTCATCCGGTGTAGCAGAAACTTCCGCAAAACGAGTCTTGGCATCAGCCATCTGCTGCTGACGACGCTTCCAATCAGCGTAATCCGCATCAGAAATCATACCAATCTGGTGAGCCTTTTCCTTGAGACGGGCTTCCGCGTTGTCGCTACGGAGGAACAAACGGTATTCCGCACGGCTGGTGAACATACGGTACGGTTCATCCAAAAGGACATTGACCAAGTCATCCACCATGACGCCCAAGTAGCTTTCGGAACGTCCAAGAATCAGAGGAGCCTCCCCCTTTACCTTCAGGGCAGCATTGATACCTGCCATAAGGCCCTGACCAGCCGCTTCTTCGTAACCGCTGGTACCGCAAACCTGGCCTGCAAAATACAAGCCCGGAACGTTCTTGCATTCGAAGGTAGGATACAGCTGGGTGGCATCCACAGAATCGTATTCCACCGCATAACCAATCTGGAGAACTCGGGCGCGAGTCAAACCAGGAATGGTATGGATTGCGGCCAATTGGATATCAGCCGGCAAGCTACTGCTAAAGCCGTTGATATAAACGCGACCAATGTCCGCCTGTTCCGGTTCAAGGAACAACTGGTGACCATCACGATCGCCAAAACGGTTAATCTTGTCTTCGATACTGGGGCAGTAACGAGGTCCCTTGCCGTGGATTCTACCACTGAACATGGGGCTGTCCTTGAAGCCGCTACGCAAAATGTCGTGGGTCTTGATGTTGGTGCGGGTAATCCAGCAAACGCAATCATTACGGACAAACTTGTTCTGCTGATCACCCCAGAAATAGTTGGCATCAAAACCAGGAACCGTATTGTCCAGATGGCGGTCACTCATGGGCCACGGAACATCATCGCCACGCTGAACTTCGCATTCATTGAAATCAATGGATTCCGGGTCAAGGCGGCTAGGTGTACCTGTTTTAAGGCGGCGCAATTGCACACCTTCACGAGCCAAACATTCAGACAACTTATCGGAACTAGGCTCGCCCACACGGCCACCAACACTTGTATCCAAGCCTGTAAACATCTTGGATGCAAGGAAGGTTCCGCTGGTCACCACAATGGACTTGGTGATATAACGGTCGCCGTTCAAAAGGGTCAATTCAAGACGGCCGTCAAGCATGCGTTCAAAACTTGCAAGTTCGCCCTGAATTACAGAAAGTCCCGGAAGAGAGGTAATCACTTCGCGGGCAACTTCGCTATAGAACTTCATGTCGCATTGAGCGCGAGGACCCCAAACAGCAGGACCCTTACTCATGTTCAACATGCGGAACTGAATGCCAGCCTTATCGGTCAAAAGACCCATCAAACCGCCCAACGCATCAATATCGCGAACGATCTGACCCTTGGCAACACCACCCACAGCAGGATTACAGGACATGCGACCGATGGCATTGATATCCATAGTCAACATAGCCGTTTTCACACCCAGCTTCCAGGCAGCATGAGTCGCTTCGATACCGGCGTGGCCGCCACCGATGACAACTACATCATATTCCGCAAGAATCGCACTCATAACACACTCAAACAGACAACAGTTTCAAAAACAAGGCGCGCCATCATCACAGAGGCGCGCCTAAAGAATCATTCGTTACTTAGCTGCAGCCGGGGCTTCTTCAGTCTTCGGAGCTTCCGGATTCCAAACAACGTTTTCACCCTTCAGCAAAGCAGCAATGTCCTTCTTCATGTCTTCCTTTTCACTTTCGAAGGCAGCATACTGCTTATAGGTACCATCCGGGTTCACAACATAAACCTTGGGAACATAGCCATCGCTGTAAAGTTCACCGAACTGGCGGGATTCATCCCACATCACGTTGATGGTTTCATCCCACTTTGCGTTGTCCATGAACTTACGAATGCCGGACTTGTTGTTTCCACCGCTAGCAACAGCGAGAGTGGTCAAGCCATCCTTAGCGAATTCCTTGGCCATTTCGAGAATCTGCGGAGCTGCATGGGCGCAGTGACCGCAAGTTGCAGAGAAGTAGAACATAAGAAGCTTCTTGCCTGCGAATGCGGACAAATCTTCACCCTTCACGGTGATGCCAGTTGCCTTCACCTTGAAGTTCATAAGCTTCGGCATGCCATTGCCCAAAGTGTCTCCCTTGAGGGCAGCAACTTCTTCCTTGAGCTTCTGCTGTTCTTCTTCGAACTTCTTTGCTGCTTCTTCACGTTTTTCCTGAAGCTTCTGCTGGAAACGCTGGCTGACAGCTTCCACGGAATCCTTCGGCATCTGCATTGCGAAGGTGGTATCACGAATTTTCGCATCAGATTCCTTCACACCGAGAACGAAGTATTCTTCATCCAAAGCGGCGCCAAACTGATTGCTGAGGGCATTGAAGTTGGAGCTGAACTGCAAACCGATCAAGTAAGAGAACTTGACTATATCAGCAGATTCTGCATTCAAGGCAACAGCAGCGCCTGTAGCCTTCGGAGCCTCGGTAATGGTCTGAGACTTCATCACAGAGTCCATGTAAGCGCCATACTTAGCGCCATCGCCTGCAAAGGAAGCCTGGGTTGCGCTATCCGGACGCATGGATTCAATGCGGTCACGGGCGATCTTGGAATACTTGCCACCGATTTCCTGAAGCTGTTCAGTGGTCAACTGAAGCTTGTTGTTAGTATCCTTGACTGCCTTGGCATTATCACGAATAGCCTGAACAACAACGTCAACATGGAGCTGTTCACCCATCTGGCGAGGAATAGCTTCAAAGTTCTGAGAACCAAACTGAGCGCCCATCATGTAAGCAAACTTCTGTTCGTCTGTGGACTGAGCATTAATAGCAGCCGGCTTCGGAGTAGAATCCAACTGGCTACAAGCAGCAAAAGCAAGTGCTGCAGCAAGAGCAATCTTATTCTTCTTCATTTGTAATCTCCTAATTTCAATAAAACTTATTCTGCGAAGTAAGCCTGAGCCTTGGCAACAACTTCTTCGACCTTGACCATGGAGAATTCCTTTTCGTTACGGAACTTCCATTCCACTTCGCCGTTTGCAAGACCCTTCTTGCCGATAGCGATACGGACCGGAGAACCCCAGAGGTCAGCATCCTTGAACTTAACGCCCGGACGTTCGTCACGGTCGTCCACAAGGACGTCGATGCCTGCAGCTTCAAGTTCCTTTTCGAACTTTTCTGCAAGTTCCATGAGTTCCGGTTCCTTGCCGATGGGAACGATTTCCACCTGGAACGGAGCGATGGACTTGGGCCAAATGGGGCCGAAGTCGTCGTGGCTGTTTTCAACAACGGAAGCCATCAAGCGGCCAATACCGATACCGTAGCAACCCATGATTGCAGGAGCGGTGGTCTTTTCGGCAGTGAGGTACTTGGCACCCATGGATTCAGAGAACTTGGTGCCCAGCTTGAAGATGTTACCCAGTTCGATACCGCGGGTTTCAGAAAGTTCTTCGCCGCAGTTCGGACACTTGCAGCCGCCCTGTGCTTCAGCGATGTCGGCCACTTCGAATGCCGGGAAGTCGCGCTTCGGGGTGCAGTGCATGAGGTGATAGTTTTCTTCGTTTGCGCCCATAACGAGGTCACAAGCGTCGGCAAGAGCTTCATCCACGATGATGCGGGTGTCGTGTGCGCCGATGGGGCTTGCAAAGCCCGGCACCATGCCGCAGGACTTGATGAGAGCGTCGTCTGCCGGATAAAGTTCCTTGGCCTTCAGGAGGTTATGGAGCTTAATTTCGGAAACGTCCAGGTTGCCCGGAACCATAACGGTAATGAGCTTGCCTTCGAAGTCGAAGAACACGCACTTGGCGGTGGACTTCGGGTCGATCTTCAGGAATGCGCTCAGTTCTTCAATAGACGGGCAGTGGGGTGTTTCAACCTTTTCGGGCATGGCGCTTGCGCTGTTTGCATCGCCCTTGTAGGTTTCGCGAGTGAACTTTGCAATTTCGCGGTTAGCCTGGTAGCCGCACTTCTTACAGAGAATCAGGTAGTCTTCGCCGTTGGGAGTGTCCAGCATGAATTCGTGGGCAATCTTACCGCCCATAATGCCGGTATCGCTCTGCACCACCACCGGTTCAATACCGACGCGGCGGTAAATACGGAGGTATGCATCATATTCTTCCTGGTAATGCTTGTCCAGGTCTTCCTGAGAAGAATGGAAGCTGTAGGCGTCCTTCATAAGGAATTCGCGAACGCGGATCAAACCGCCGCGGGCACGAGCTTCGTCACGGTACTTGGTCTTGAACTGGTACAGCATGAACGGAAGCTGCTTGTAGCTGTTCAGAACGTAGCGGGCCATATCGGTCATGGCTTCTTCGTGAGTCATGGCCAGCACCATGTTGTGGTTGTTACGGTCCTTGAAGCGGAGGAGTTCTTCGCCGATGGCCTGGTAACGGCCAGATTCGCTCCAGAGGTCAGCAGTCTGAACCACCGGGAGGTCCACTTCGATACCGCCGATCTTGTTCATTTCTTCACGAACGATGTTGGTGATCTTCTGGATCACGCGGTAGCCGATAGGCATCATGGAGTAGATACCGGTAGAAACGGGCTTGATATAACCGCCACGCATCAAGAAGATGTGGCTGGGCATGGTAGCGTCGCTGGGCGTTTCGCGGAGCGTGACATAGAAGTACTTAGAGAGTTTCATGATATTCCTTTAATCCAGTGGATTATAAGACAAATTTACGGGCTACAAATTAGCAATTTTACAGCAGCCTTTTTTACCGAAGGTGCTGTTTTTCAACCCCTTTTTTGTATTTTTCAACACATGGAATTTGTTGATAACCTTCGCGCTAAACCTGCTGTTCAGAAAATCGAGAAATTTATCCCGGCCGTAGCCTTTTTGGGCGGTTTTGCCTGGGATTCCATCACCTTGGGCATGTCCATCAACGACTCCGACCTGGCCTTTCTGGTGGCCTACTATATCGGGGCATTGATTTTCATTATCCTCCTGTCGGCCCGCATCGTGCAAGTCGCGGAGGAACCTGCCGAACCTCAAAGAAAATTCCTTGCACGCAACGCCATCGCAGCACGCAACAAGTTGCTGGACCGCGAATGGAGCGATGTGTGGAAAGCCCGATTCACCTGGGTTTTGCAATTCCTCTTCGGCGGTATGTTCAGCGCCCTAGTGGTCTGCTACTTCAAGAGCAGTGGTTCCCTGGCATCCTTCATTCTTGTGCTTTTGCTGGCAGCCCTTCTGGTAGGAAACGAATTTCTCCAGAAGCGTTATGAAAGTTTCGCATTGAACCTAGCTTTGTTCTGCCTTTTGGGCACCATGGTGCTGAACTTCACCATACCCTACTTTGTTCATGGCATCGGTTTCAGATGGTTCTTCCTCAGCACTGTGGTTTCCCTGGGAATCTGTTTCCTGGTATGGAAAATTGCACGCCGTCCCAAGCGCATGATGGTGGTTCCTGTTTTGATTAGCATCCTTTTGACCGTGGCTTACTTGATGAACTGGGTTCCGCCCGTGCCTCTGGTTCTCAAGCAGCAGATGGTCTGCCAGAACTTTGACAAAAAGAACTATTCCTGCGACGTAGACTATCCCACTATTTTCCAGAGGCTCAACCTGGAAATTCCGACGGTCCACAGGGTTGACGGAAACGAAGTCTATTTCCTCTCTTCCGTCTTTGCTCCAGCAAAGCTTAAGGCAGGCCTAGAATTCCGCTGGTACTACCAGGATCCCACTACCGGCAAGTACAAGCTTACAGACAAAATATCGTCCGGACGTATGGTAATGAACGGCGGTCGTGAATCTGGCTTCAGAATCTACTCCAACAAGCGGAACGTTCCTCCCGGAAAGTACCGCGTGGAAACCGCCTACAAGAACGGCGCCGTCGTAGGAGCCAGCGCCTTTGAAGTTCTTGAGGGAATGCCCGTAAAGGGCTTCGTCAGAGACTCCTTAAGATAAGGACATTTTCAGTAAAGCCTGCGCCGAAGTTCCGCGCAGGTTTTCTAAATTATATACCATGAAGAAAATTAAGACCGCTACTCTCCAAGGAAAGTGGACTGGAGATACCAAGTCCAATAATGAATGGTACAAGGCCGAAGCTCTCAAGCTCAAGGGCCAGGGAATCGACATCCTCGTTCTCCCGGAAATGTTCCACACGCCCTACTTCCCGTTTGAAGAAAACGCTGATTTCTTTGACATGGCCATCGAAAAAGATGACGTTATCGTCAAGGAATGGCAGGCAATCGCCAAGGAATTGAATGCGGTTGTAGTTTTCCCCTTCTTTGAAAAACGCGCCCGCGGAATCTACCACAACTCCGCCTTCGTCTTTGAACGTGACGGAAGCATTGCAGGTCTCTACCGCAAGAGCCACATTCCCGACGATCCCGCCTTCTACGAAAAGTATTACTTCATCCCCGGCGACACCGGTTTTGAGCCCATCAAGACCTCCGCAGGTAAAATTGGCGTTCTCATTTGCTGGGATCAGTGGTTCCCCGAAGCAGCCCGCATCATGAGCCTGAAGGGTGCAGACCTTTTGATCTACCCCACCGCTATCGGCTGGATGAAATCTGAACCTGCAGAACTTTACCCCCGTCAGCAGGATAGCTGGACCACCGTCATGCGCGGCCACGCAATCGCCAACCGCACCTTCGTGCTTTCCGCCAACCGCATCGGTACCGAAGGCGAACTCACCTTCTGGGGCACAAGCTTTGTTGCAGCACCGGATGGCTACCTCATCAAGAAATGCGACACCGATTTTCTGGGCGCATCCATTGTTGAAATTGACTTGGGTGAAACTGAATTCAATCGTCGCTGGTGGCCGCACTTCCGCGATCGCCGCGTAGACCTTTACGGCGACATCTTGAAAGTTTGGTGCGACTAGGCTTCGCCAATTACTATTTACGAATTATGAATTACGAAATTAATTAGGCGCCTATACAAAACTTGAAACTTTGTTTCTTAGTTGCCGTTATCCACTTTGTGGAATAGGCGCGATTATATGTCTCATAATTCATACTTCATAACTCATAATTAAACCTGGTGTTTTTTATGGCAACATCTATTCGTTATCCCGCAGAATGGGAAGAACAGGAAGCCACTTGGCTGGCCTTCCCCCACAATAAGAAGAACTGGTACGGCGAACGTGGCGTAAACATTCGCAAGTTCTACATCAACCTCATCCGCACCATCAGTGAATTCCAGCCGGTGAACGTCCTGGTTCCCAGCAAGAACTTCCTGACCTTCGAAGAAAAGTTCGCTATCGCAGACCGTCCCTTCCCGGTGAGCGTCATCTTTATCAAGACCAACGACATCTGGATTCGTGACTACGGTCCGTTCTTCCTGAAGAAGGGCGACAAGACTGTGATTTCCCAAACCCAGTTCAACGCCTGGGGTGCCAAGTTCCCGCCGTGGAACCACGACGACAAGATTCCTGAAACCATCGCCGACGCTTTCGGCTACAAGATGGACAAGAGCGTTCCCTATATCTTTGAAGGCGGCGCTATTGAAGTGAATGGTGACGGTCTCGGCATTACCACTCTGGATTGCCTTATCGGCAAGAACCGTAACGCAGACAAGGATCTTTCCAAGGTCATCAAGGCTATCTGCAACGCATTCGGCCTCAGATCTTTGCTGGTCCTCCCCCACGGTCTCCACGGCGACCACACCGACGGCCACATCGACAACGTCGCACGTTTCGTTGCCAAGGATCGCGTGGTCATGTGCTGGGAAGATTCCAAGAAGAGTCCCAACACTCCGATCCTCGCCGAAGCAAAGCTCCTCATCGAAGAATTCATGAAGGCTCACTACGGCAAGAAGGCCAAGGTGGACACCTTGCCTCTCCCGCCCCAGCGCGTTCTTGACGACGGCCAAATCCTCCCCGCCAGCTACATGAACTACATTCATGCCAACGGCGCTCTCATTTTCCCCAAGTACAAAAGCCCGAAGGACGCCATCGCACAGAAGTATTTCGAAAGCGTATTCCCCAAGTTGAAGGTTATCGGCATTGATTGCCGTACCGTGATTGAGGAAGGCGGCAGCCTGCACTGCATGAGCAAGCACGAAAGCAAATAAAAAAAGACCTCTCGAAAGAGAGGCTTTTTTTATAAACGTTTGCGAAAATTCTTCGTCGCAGTCTTAAATCCGACTAGGGAACCTTACCCTTGTTTTCACGCATTTTGGTATGGATGGTGTTGATGAAGCCATCGACGCCATGCACGCGCAAATCCTGCTGGGCAGAACCAATAGCCACAGCCAATTCATAAGGTGCATTAGACTTGGTGTTGAACTTTTCAAGACTGATTTCAATAGCCTGAATGCAGGAATTCATTTCCGCATTGTTCTGAGTTTTGAGCAGCACAATAAATTCGTCACCGGAATAACGGAGGGGAACACCCACGTCACCCATGGATTTCTGCAGAACCTTGGCCAAGTTTTTCAGGGCTTCGTCACCAACGGCATGGCCAAACCTTTCATTAATCACCTTAAGGCCCTTCATGTTCAACATCAAGGCATTGATTACGGAATCTCGGCCCTGGGCCACGGATTTCAAATGATGGTCCAGATAAATTCGGTTGAAAAGACCCGTCAATCCATCCTTGAAAATCAAGTCGTTCTGCAAGGTGGTCAGCACACCAGCCATAGAAATAGCAAGGCTTGCTGCGATAGTGGAAACGCCGTAGAACATGGTCTGGGCGAAAGTGCCAATCATCAAAGGGAACAGGTAAACTCCAATGGGGAAAATTCTCAGCACGCCATTCTTGGATTTCTTCCAGAGGTAAACAACGATGCTATCCAAGGTAATCAAGTAATCCACACTGGTGTAAATCCAGTAGCCTCCATAACGATGGTAAAGGTTTTCTTCACTGATACTGAAAATGAACGGGTAGAACAAATTGACAACAATACCCACAAGACCCAAGCCCACCACGGCCAAAAGAAAATTCAGATGTCCCTTGGAAATTCCGCCGCAGGCATACTTGGTCAAGAAGAACAGCCAAAGGAATGCGCAAAGCAGGTTGGAAACGTAGAGCCAGCTATCTCCGGCAATGGCCAAAATTCTGAGAGCGGAATTATTGATTCCGTCAATGGCAAAGAGGAGCGGGTCAATGGCGCAGCTGATCATCGTGAGGATGACCATGGCAAGCAAAGCTCTATTTTCAATGGATCTGGAGCGCAACAACCAGCGATTGCCAGCCAAAAGCACGGCAACCAGTACTACACCAAACCCATCTGCAATAAAAATGCTTGTCAAAGAACTTTCCATATCATCCGCCAATATATTTGTAATTAATATAAATTCCAGCATTCAATAAAACAAATCTGGGTAGACGAAACCCCGCCATTTGCGTGTTAATAGCGGGGTTTTTCGTGTAAATCACTTGTTTTCCAAGAGTTTTTGGACGCTCTGGGCGAACTTCTCCAGACTGGGGTCGCGGGCGCCCATCAGGAGGATTGTGTCACCGGCCTTGGCGTCGGCGACCATGGCCTTGGCGCATTCATCTCGATTTTCAATGTAGCGGGCATCTGAGCCAAGGGCCACCAGGTCGTTGGCCAGATCTCCGGCGGAGATGTCACGAACCACAGTACCGCCAGCGTAATAGATTTCGCTGAAGTACATGGAATCGGCGGCGCCATTTTCTGCTGCGGACTGTGCGCCGGCAGCTGCAGCGGAGGGATTGCGCAGAGCCTTGTTGATGAATTCCACCAGGTCGTTACGGAGGAAACGGGTAGGGCCAAAACCATGAGGCTGGAACCAGGCGAGAACGCGGCCAGCGGTAAAGCTCTGGGCACTCTTGATGCTGGCAGAAATCTTTGCGGGATTGTGTGCGAAGTCATCCACCAAGGTCACACCATTGAAGGTGCCGAGAATCTGATGACGGCGGAACACACCCGGGAAAGAGCTGAGGGCGTCCGCGCAAGTCCTAAGACTTACGCCGGCCTGCAACGCGGCAGCGGTTGCAGCCAGGGCATTTTCCATATTGTGGCGGCCCGGCAGCGGCACCGTAAACTTCACCAGTTCATTATTGTGGCGGCAGCGGAAAATGATGGATGGGCCTTCGGTGCGGAAGTCAATGCCCTGAACGCCCACATAGCTTTCAGTACCAAAATCGTTATGACGATCCTGGCTGAAAGGCTTTGCCAGCGGGTGGGCATCATTCACAATCAAAGTCTTGCCGTTATTCAAAATGTTGCTGCGGAACTTGCCGAAGATTTCCTGCAATTCGCTCATTTCCTTGTGGTCCTTGTCCACATTCAGAATGAGGCCTACTTCAGGTTCGTAACGGACCAAAGTTCCATCGCTTTCGTCAGCTTCAACCACCAGCCATTCGCCGGAGCCGCTGACAGCGTTACCAATCTTGCCTTCCTTCTGCAAATTCACAAGGCCAGCGCCAGTCATGACAGAAGGCTGCAAACCGGCGTACTGCAGAATGTGATAAATCATGGCAGTCACAGTGGACTTTCCGCTGGTACCGCTCACAGCAATAGTCTTTGCTTCCTTAGAAATCTTAGCCAGCATTTCACTGCGGTGCATTACGGCAACACCAAGTTCCTTGGCACGCTTCAAATCCGGATTAGTATCTTCGATGGCGGTACTGACCACCACGGCGGTCAAATCTGCGGAAACTCCGGAACCATCCTGGGCAAAGCACTTGACGCCACATTCTTCCAGTTGCTCCATGACGCGAGGCTTTTCACAATTGCCTGCCAGGAATTCACCAAACTGACGGTCGGAACCGCGAACTTCAACACCGCGGCCAGACAAGTACTGGGCAATGGCACTCATGCCAACACCAGCTACACCGATAAAGAAATAAGATTCCATAATTTGACGACTCCTGCGCCTTTCAAAAATTAAAGCAAGTCCGGGTCGATGGTTGGTTCGTAACCGGGTTCCACGAAGTCTTCCTTGGCGACACCCTTACGGCGGGCAGCTTTCATCTGCTTGATGAGCTTGCGTTCGGCAGCCTTGGCCTTGCGGGCGGCAGCACGTTCCTTGCGTTCAGCCAAACGTTCAGCACGAGTCTTACGTTCCTTGTAGGGGCAAGCCTCTTCCGGCATAAGGGCCAGGACTTCGTCGCTTTCATATTCGTCATCGAAGTCGTCGCCTTCGTCGTAATAACGCATTTCCGGATCCAGTTCATGGAATGCGGTTTCATCGTCATCGAACTTCGGAGCGTCTTCCGGGCATTCCTTCTTCAAGAGCTTCAGCACCTTGTCAAAAGACTTTTCCAGAGGAACCTTGAACTTCATCTTCTTGCCCGTTGTGGGGTGGATGAGTTCAATCTTTACAGCCTGCAAGAGCTGGGCCGGAGCAATTTCCAAAGCCTTTTCTGCATATTCACGCATCAAGGGCGATACGCGGTTCAAGCAGCCTTCGCGACCATCGTACAAAGGATCGCCCACCACCGGGTGGCCCATGTAGCGGCTATGAACACGGATCTGGTGAGTACGGCCAGATTCCAACTGAAGTTCCAGCAAAGTAGCGAAGTTAAAGAACTTCTTGGCGGTGTAATGAGTACGGCTTTCCTTGCCGCCGTTCACCACAGCCATTTTCAAACGGTTCTTCGGGTTACGACCGATGGGCGCATCAATAGTACCTTCCAAGTCGCGAACGTGACCCCACACCAGAGCATTGTAAGTACGGTGCAGAGTACGGGTTTCCAACTGATGTGCCAGGTGACGGTGTGCGTTATCGTTCTTTGCCACCACCATCAAGCCCGGAGTATCCTTGTCCAGACGATGGACAATACCCGGACGGAGAGCGCCGTTCACCGTAGAAAGATTTTCCTTGAAGTGGTACAGAAGGCCATTGGCCAAGGTACCGTCCTTCACGCCGTTACCCGGATGTACCACCAAGTTGCGGGGCTTGTTGATGACCACGATGTCATCGTCTTCGTAAACGATGTCCAGAGGAATATCCTGAGGTTCCAAGGTGCTAGCTTCCTTTTCAGGAATTTCGCCGGCCACCACCACCATGCCTGTTTCCACACGGAAGTTCTTGGGAGTAGGAATACCACCCACCTTCACTTCGCCGGCAGCGATCATCTTCTGCACGTCGGTACGGGAAACATTTTCAAGAACGCCAACAAGGAACTTGTCGATGCGTTCACCATTCTTCTTTTCGTCTACGATAAAATTCATAATAGCTTCGAGTTTATTTCGCTCTAAGGTTATTTGGATTCAGTCTTTTCAGCCTCGGCTTCTTCGGCGACTTTTTCAGATTCGTCAGCTGCACTCTTCGCAGCGTCCTTTTCAGCCTTCTTTGCGGCTTCTTCTTCCTTGATTTGCTTATGCAGTTTCTTCAGGATCACGGGAGAAAGAATCACCAGGGCAACGCCCACGGTCACAAAGGAATCCGCCACGTTGAAGGTGGGAAAACGGGTCATGATAAAGTCAGGGAAATCACAATCGATAAAGTCTACCACCATCTGCATGCGCATGCGGTCAATAAAGTTACCGATGGCGCCGCCAAAAATCATCACAATGCCAAGGCGGCTCAAGTAATCACGTTTGTCGATGCTCTTATAGAACCAGAACAACACCACTGCAGCCACAATGGAAATCAGCAGGAAGAAAACCCATGCCGGCAAGAATGGCATCAGGTCCTGGGGACGGCTACTGAAGGCGGCACCCTTGTTGAACACCAACTGGAAACGGACCAATTCACCGACCACATTGATGACTTCGTGATTCTGTGCACCGGTATCGTTGGTGAAACGAGCCAAGGCCCAAAGCTTTGTAAGCTGGTCAGAGACAATGCTGAAAACGATGATCGCAATGTGAAAGGGCAATTTATTATAAAACTTCATTAGGGTCGAACCTCTTCAAATTTCTTGTCAATCCACTTGTCGCTGTAGAAATGAGCCATGGTAGATTTCACAATCTTCTTCACGGTGTCGCGGGTAATCTTCACCTTCTTATCAGAAGCGAAAATGGAGGAACCGTCGCCGATGAGCTTCATGTTCTCGGCAGCCATGAACAGCGGCCACAGGCAGAACAGGCGGGTGCGCATCTTGATGTTGGGAACAAGCTTGGTGTAGGCGATTGCATCGGCCAGATGATTCCAAGTCTTCTGCACCAGTTCGTTCATTACAGCGGCGCGACGCTTATCGAAGTCGGCCCGTTCTGCAGAACCTTCCCCAGGCAATTCTTCTGCAGGCTTGAACATATCATAGGAATGTTCAAAACCGTGGCGTCTGCAAATTTCTTCGGGAATAAAGCACACGCGGCGTTCGGAATCTTCGCGGCAGTCCTTCACGATGTTAGCCACCTGAAGGGCCAGACCGAAGCTCACATCAAGTTTCTGCATTTCAGCCTTGCGGGCAGCACCGATAAAGCAAGTGTCTGCGGCAAAAAGGTGAGTCAAAAGTTTCCCCACGATGCCAGCCACATAGTAGCAGTATTCGTCCAAGTCAGCTACCGATTCCAGAGTGAACCAGCCACTGCTCAATGCCGTTTCCTGACGGAGAGCAAACTTCGCCATGCCGCCGCACATTTCAACCGTCACGTCACGAACAGGAGCCGCATACACCTCCGGCAATTCCTTCAACAGCGGAACCACCACATGGGTGTGCAAGCACAAATTCATATAAGGATGTTCGGACTTGCGCCAGCTTTCGGGCAGGGAATTTTCAAAGGCTTCCACCGCCTCGTCGCGGAGTTCCGCAGTCCTGAAAATCTCGGCAAACTTATCCAGAACCACTTCCTTCTCAGAAGCCTTCATATCCGGATCGTCTTCCACTGTATCTGCAATTCGCAGATACAAGTAGGCGAGCAAAATGCTCTTGTGCAGTTTACCCTTCAGCACGTTGATGTTAAGCGCAAAAGTTCTGGAGACCTGAAGCAAAATCTCTTCGGCATAAGTCCAAGCCTTCTTGCCTTCGAGAACTGCCTCGCCCATCCCAACCTGGTCCAAAATATTAGCCATACATTGTCTCCGCATAAATGTCGGGTGGAATCTTCTTTGTCTTGGCCATGGCATTCACGTACTTCCACAGGCGACCGTGGGCTTCGGCATTTTTCAAGTTCTTTGCAAAATACCAAACGGTCCTGTTTTGAATGTCGGCCTCGTTTCTGAAGTTACCCTTGATATCAGATTCGTAACGAACCTTACGGTAAGCTAAAAAATAGGCGGAACGGTACAAGGCAACGGTTTTCTTCTTCGCCACGCTGCTCAGCACCAAGGTCAAAACCAGGAACAGGGGAATTTCGGCTAGAGCGTATTCCAAAGGCAGAACGTTCCACTTATTGAAAGCCCAGATGGAAGGCAAAACGGAAGAAACGGCCACGATCAGGGAAAAAGTCACGTCGCCAAGGAGCCAATACCCCTTGGATTTGGGGATAAAGACCCATTTTTGACCTTTTTTGAGCAATTTTTTCAGGTAAGTGGGATAAGAAACCCTATAGAACCAAAAAAACAAGCCTATCCAAAATAAAACAGGAACCCAAAACCAGTAATCCAAACTTGCGAAAATATCCATATGGGCCAAATTTAGAAAAAACGTAAAAGGCCACTTATCAACAATTTGGTTTTAACCCCCAAATTGCCCCTAATGAGCCAAAATCGGCAATTTTGAACAAATGTCCTTTTTTAACCCATTGATATTCAACTAGTTACGAAGAATGTAAACTTTTCTTTTACACAAACTTTTAACCCTTTTGGAACAAACTTATCAACAATTAAGCTAAATTTTCTATATTTGGTAGCCTAATTGTTGATAGACTTAGTGATGCCACTTCGTTGGCAAGGATGTGAAGATGCAAGTTGAATGGGAAAGATGCTTAAACTACCTCCGCGGTATGCTGTCCGACACGGTTTTCAAGACCTACTTCGCACAGACCAAACTGGTTAGTCAGACCACCGGTCATGCCGTTATTTCCATTCCCTCCGGACTGGACGCTTCCGTCTACACCGCCTACAAGGCTTTGATCAACTTGGCTTGGAAGGAAGTCACCCACGACGATTCCGCCATGGAATTCGAATTCCAGCCCCAGCAGGAAGTTGTTGTTCAGCAGGCTTCCTCCCAGAACACCTTCAAGGATTTTGTAAAGCCCAGCGTTCCCCTTTCCGGCAGTTTCCGTTTCGAAAACTTCGTGCCGGGCGACAAGGCCCAGCTGGCATTCAACGCAGCTCTCGCAGTAGCTCGCAACCCCGATGGAACTCAGTACAACCCGCTGTTCATCTACGGTTCTTCCGGCCTCGGCAAGACCCACTTGCTTCAGGCTATCGGTAACTACATCCTGGAAGAAGACCCCACCAAGCGCGTTTGCTATTTGACTTCCGAAGATTTTTCCCAGCAGTACATGAAGTGCCTGCGCGAACAGCGCATCACCGAAATGAGCGACTTCTACCGTAACGAAGTTGATATCTTGCTGGTGGACGATATTCAGAACTGGACCGGCAAGAACGAAACCCAGAACGAATTCTTCCTGATCTTTAACGCCTTGCATCAGGCAGGCAAGCAGATCGTGCTTACCTCCGACGCACCCGCCGCCGAAGTCAAGAACCTTTCCGACCGTCTCGTCAGCCGTTTCGCCTGGGGCCTCACCGTCGACATTCAGCCGCCTGACGTCGAAACCCGCGAAGCCATTCTCCACAAGAAGGCCGAGGAACGTCACCTGGAAATCAGCGACGAAGTTCTGCACTACTTGGCCGAAAGCATCGCAAGCAACGTCCGTTGCCTGGAAAGCGCCATCATCAAGCTGACTTTGCAGTCCAGCCTCATGAGCCACGATATCGACATGAGCATCGCCCAGAAGGTTGTTGCCGAAATCGCTCCGACCCTCCGCCGCCGCGTAAGCCTGGACGCCGTGCTCCACACCGTTTCCAAGCACTACGAAGTGCCCGAAGCAAAGCTTATCGAATCTGGCCGCGGCACCAAGGAAATTTCCAAGGCCCGTCAGGTCGCCATGTACCTTATGCGCGAATGCTCCCCCATCAGCCTTCAGAGCATCGGCTCCCGCTTTGGCGGCAAGGACCACTCCACCGTGGTTCACGCCATCAAGAGCATCAAGAAGGAGATGGAAACAGATCCCAGCTTTGCACGTTTGATCGAAAGCTTGAAGAACAGCATCCACGATTAGTATCGCGTTTTATTTAAAGATTTGATCACAGCTTGATCCAAAACATCGGTCATTTCCGTTGCTAAGTACGGGGATCTCATATAGAATAAATTTTGCGCAATTGGAGCCAAAGTGTCACTAACTCCACTTTTTTTATTATATTTAAATAAAGAATAAAAAGGGGTTATATGAGAGCTAAGGCTATTTTTGCAATTACCTTTAGCGTAGTTGCTGTTGTTGGGTGTACAAAAAAACAAGAAGATACACCTAACATAATCAATGAACAAGACAACCATGTTTTAATTAGCCAAGAAATACCAGATTCTATTCGAACCGGAATAAACGCATTTGAACTTGCCGCAGAAGATTTCAAAGCGCAAAGTCTAAAAATTGTCAATACAAGTTTACTGTTACGAATTGTAAATAGAATTTGTCGCAACGAAAGGCAATGCGCAAGCAGAACAGACTCTGTCGCCTACAAAAATGACGTTAAACATATTCTTGATAGCCTTGTGCAGAACAACATTCTTGATAGTTTAATTAACAATGAAGAACAACTAGAAATCAAAAGAAAAAACAGAGATTGTTCATGGACCAACAATCCTGAAGGTGGTTGTCCATCGACAAAACCTTTTTTAAGAAGACATCTTGATTCTTTGAAAAGGGGCGAATAATGAAAAAATCCTTTTTATTACTTTTAATCGCCTCAATATCACACGCATATATAGATTGCTTTAACCTTGATCAACTTGACGAGGCTATGTTCAATCAGGGCATCGAATCAATATTAAAAACGATTGAAACTGAAGATTACCATCATTATAACAACGAATGTCAAAATGAAGGTGAAGGAGCCGACTTTCACTTTTCAGTTGAATGGGTTTCAAGTTGCGGAGGTGAAAGTTCATCAAAACGAGGTTTTATAAAGGAATCATTCACTTGTAACATTTGTACTTCTGACTGGGTAAACCTTGAATTGGAGAATATCGAAAACTCATGTCGTGAAGACTGTTTGACTAGCAATTACGTTTGCAATCCTCCAGCTTATCCAAATCTCTGGGGCGGTGAACTAAAAAAGAAAAATCCTCATGGCGAAGTATGCGGGAATCCTCTACCAAACTGTACTGTTTCAAGTTCTTCAATTTCAGTTGAATCATCTTCATCAGAAGCGCAAAGCAGTTCTTCCGTAGCAGAGAGTTCATCATCAGAAAACGTTGACAGTGAATCATCGAGTTCTGAATATATCGATTCTTCCTCTAGCGAAGAATATATTGACAGTTCCGAAAGCAACGATTGTGGTGAAGGTGGAGACCATTGTGGCGGTCCAATAAATCCAGGGGAAAAAACCTTTGGTTATTGCGAAATTGGAGGCGATTATAGAGACGCCATCTCCAATCTTAAAAATGTCCATGTAAATGTCTACAACAGACTTCCCTACATGTTAAATCCCGAAAACATAAATCTTGTAAACTGTAGCTGTAAATCTTCACGCTATGTTGCTTGCGATTTACAAAACGTGGAACTAGTGCAAGGCTATATTCCATACGATATGCCAATATGCGGTTATTCAGAAGGATATTGGTGTGATGGCATCGAAAACGGAGCTTGTGACGCTCAAGGAAAAATACTCAGAATCTACTACAAAGACGACTCCGGCCAAGATGGATCATGGTGGGCAGAATCTTTTTGGGACAGTAGCCAACTTCTTGCTATAGAAGATGGATACATGATCGTCATACTCACTCTAACAGAAAATGATATAGTTTATCGGTCAAATTATTTCGCCATGCATCATCTATTTCCAGCAAATATAACCCGTCAGGATCTTGAAAATGCGATTCTAAAGTCACTTCCCGCATTCCCCGACATGAACAAGCTTGTCGCTTATTGTAATAACGAGTGGATTCCTCATGACGAAGACTGTTTTGGCACAGAATTAGAAGCAAAAGAGGTTCTGAAAGATTTAGCCAATAGTTGTGCAATAACATACGGCATATCTCATTACGAGACAAACTTGTCCAATCGTGGATGGTGCGTTGTTGGAGAATGCGAAGCTGCAAATCCTTATTCAAGTTCAACAGAAAGTTCTAGTTCTTCCGTGGAAAGTTCTTCTTCCATAGATTTTTTTTCTGCAAGCAGTTCCTCCGAACAGAAAACAGAACCTTTTATCACCGGTCCAGACCAGGAATACACTCCCACACAAATCTTTAGTGAAGGACTTCAAAACATGGAGGAAGGAAAATGTTATTCTCTTAATCCAGAAAGAGAACGTGTATACGGTTGGGCTATCGGTACAAATGCCCAGGACTCATGGTGGTGGAGAACCGTAGACTGCCAAACAGGAGAAGAAATAATCAACAAAATTGGTAAGTGCTATGAATATCCTATGAATTCTATTCCCAACAACCCATATTCTGAATGTATAGCGGTAAATGGTTCATGTTACAAATGTAATTCAGCCAATGTTGATTGTAATCAAAATTGGATTTGGATTAACGGATTCAATAATGATTCATGGACATATATAGAAGTGGATTGTAAAACAGGACTTCCACAAAATGGCGATAATTGTACAGATCAGCCATATGCTTTGCTAAAACAAACAAAAGAAACAACCAATTACAAATGGTCAAATTCTACAAACGAGTCCTATAGTATTGATTTCATTAAGCCATCACAATTTTTTGACGCAAAAGGACGAAATATAAGAAAAAATGTTAAATGGCGTAGAGTGTATGAAAAAAATGTTAATCACAAGCCTTATTTAGAAAAAACAACCGACAACATTACAAGCATGGGTTTTATGCTAAAATTGCAAACAAATTCAGGTTATGTGTCTGCCAAGCATGATATCATCCTGAATATGAGCTTAACAGAGCGAGAAAACTGCTCCACCAAAGCTGAAGTAACGGCAACATTCACTACAAGCATAGATAAAAAACCAAATTATTCAAACGAAGATCTCCAAAAGCATGAAATGAAGCATTACAACACATATATGAAATATAATGAGAAAGTGTTTGAAGAATGGTATAATCTAGATGCAGGAATATCATACATGGAAGCGTGTAATGAAGTAAAGTTGTACATTTGGCCTAGCATTCGAAATTTATTGACAGCACTGATAAACGAGCAAAATAAAATTGATGATAATGACGACAAAAATGAATGCAGGGACAGGATACCCTTGCAAGAAACAATAGCTGAAATGAAGTCTGCATTTGACTCAAAAAATTGTCAAACAGAGTAAAAAGGGAAGTTCGATGAAACAACATCTTTGCATTACCCTTTTAACGGCAATATCATATTGTTTTAGCCATAATTGCGAAGGAGTCTACTCCCTAGGCACGTCAAAACTATCCGAACCAAAGGTAGAATCTTTGGACATTCCCGATTTAGATTCATCACTGGTGGTTAATGTCTGCGTAAACATGTCTGATTCTACCGTCGTAATAGAAAAAGAATCTAACACATATTCTTATTGGTTGTCAAGAAACAGCACCATTTGCTGTACCCCACAAATAAGCATCGCTCATTACGAAAATTACATCAGCAAACGCAAAAACCACCGTAAAACGCACTGCGAACAACGCTATGTATCCCCAGAAAAAAAAGTAACAACCACCATACATTGCGCAATTCACTCAAGTTTAGATTCTTCAAAAACATCTCATGACTCCAATCATTGTAGCTATCCATCAAGATATGACTTATCTGTTGAACAGAATGAATTAAAAGCAATTCCACATTATTTGGCATGTATGAGTTCCTTCCCCCATAATATAATCGGAAAGACTTTCGCTCATGAAAAATACAGGTACGTTTTTTGTAATGGTTTTTACACGAACTTTCGGACTACTTTTTACGTAAAAGTAACCGGAATTTGTTCAAACAAAGAGTAAACATTTATATGAATTTAAAGAAAATCATTTTGCTAATTCTTTGTATTTTCTCATTATCATTGTGCGACGGTTTAGATGACGCTTTCGAGTCAGCCCCAATTGTAGCAAACTACTGTGTTGATCATGGCAATCAGCCAAAATTGAAATTAAGTAAAATTAACCAAGATACCCCAGTCATTTATCTTTCCGAAACAGACTCCATTGAATGTTCTTGCTATTCAAAGCAATCGCGTGCGAGCTTTGACTTGCCAATAAAGCCAGGGGCCTCCCTAAATTGCACAGAAGATTCATCTTTTTATGCACGAAAATCTTGCGCGACAAAGAAAGCGCAAATGATTCCAGCCACTTACAAGTTTGAAATACCCAAAGAATACAAGATACCTCAAAATTATCTCGACATGCACGGAAACGACTTTGTAAAGAAACTATACAAAAAGAACTTCCAAGTATTTCTAGAGACAGGATTTACCTGCAACAATGCGGAGCCCTACTTCTTGGAGCAACGTTTTAAGATAAACATCACAGGACCTTGCAAGTAAGCAAATTGATTTAAAACACAAAAAAATCAAGCACTTTTTTTGGGGGGGATTCCAAATTTAAGGCAAGGACCACTCCACCGTGGTTCACGCCATCAAGAGCATCAAGAAGGAGATGGAAACAGATCCCAGCTTTGCACGTTTGATCGAAAGCCTCAAGAATTCGATCCACGATTAAAAATCTTGGATAGAATTGTACTTTGTAATTTTCAATGCGGGGAGGGGGCCCGCACTCGAAGTTACGAAGGCCGTCAGCCCCCTCGCCCTGCGCCCCTCCCCCGCCCGGCCACGTGCAAGCAGGTAAGAACATTTTTTGAGGGATTATAAAATTCTACGAAAAAAAAAGCGAGGTTTTAACCTCGCTTTTCTTTTTTGATTTTTTGCGGCAGACACCGCGGCGAATTGAATCGCAGTAGACTTAATCTTCCCAGTCGTCAACAGGGCGACGTGCTGGAGCCTTTGCGGCGGATGCTGCTGGAGCAGCAGATGCACTAACAGCGGAATCAGCAGCGGCAGCAACCTTTTCGCGGCACCTTGCAATCACAGCAGCCATAGAATCGGCCGGTGCGGCAGAGTCTGCGGGAGCCACTACAGGTGCAGCAGCGTTGGCAGAGTCAGCAGCGATAGTAGCCAGCAAGGAATCGCAGTTCGGTTCAGGCGGCTTAATGGCATCTTCAGCCTTAACAGCAATCTTTTCCATAGAATCGGCTACGGCTTCGGCGCGCTTCAAATCTGCCTGAGCCTGAGCCACAGCTTCCTTAGCCTGCTGAACCTTAGACTTAGCAAGTTCTGCGGCAGCGCGAGCCTTCTTTGCAATAACATGGGGGTCTGCATTAATGGAATCCTGGATCGGGTCGGAGCAAACCAAGTTGACATCACCCTTCTTGCCATTGTAGCATTCCATCTTGCCATGGAACTTACCCATCTTGTAGGTACCCCACTGCTTCTTCTTCAAACGTTCTGTGTAGCAAACCAGAGAATTAGGCTTCCATTCGTAGCAAGTATCCTTCACAGACCAGAAAGTGATAAGACCATTGGGCAAGCCTTCGTGGAAAACACCACCGAAGTCACCAAAGTCCACAAAGCCTTCCAAGTTGCCTGCGTTGAAAGTCAGGTTGACCTTCTTTTTCTTAAAGGGGTTGTTAATAATGGTTCTGCCGAAAAGTTCACCGCGTTTCACAGGCATGTCTGCCATAACAAA
This sequence comes from Fibrobacter sp., assembly GCA_024399065.1. NCBI lineage: Bacteria > Pseudomonadati > Fibrobacterota > Fibrobacteria > Fibrobacterales > Fibrobacteraceae > Fibrobacter > Fibrobacter sp. The sequence continues at coordinate 92,298 of JAKSIB010000010.1, forward strand.
GCCACTTTCGCTGAACATACGTGCGGTACCGTTAGCAAAACCCTGCTTGTAGGGAACTTCAAGATGCTTGAAGTAGTATTCCTTCTGGCCAGCGGGAACGCGGTCAAAAACACTGGACTTGTAGAAGTAGGCATTGCCTTCGCGCATACCATTCTTGTAGTTTGCAGTCCAAAGAACCTTACCCCACTTGTCATCCTGACGGGCAGGATAAGAAGGATCGTTCATGTAGCCCACTTCTTCGCCCTGCATAAGGCCTTCGGCGTCCACATGGCGAACGTTTTCGATATAACCGTTAAAAGCAAAACCAGTCAAGACGCCGTTATCAAGGCAGCGGATATCGCTATAGTCGGTAAAACGAAGTTCTGCTTCGGGGAGCAATTTCTTGGGCAGTCCAGAAATGCGGAACACGGTTGCGTCCTTCTTCTTCGGAGCCCAGGGGCGTTCGTGTACATTCAAGAAGCAAGTCACATCCTTGGCGCGGTCGCTACGCTGGTTGAAATATTCACCAAACGGAGTCATTTCCCAGCCTTCGTCAAAGCCAAGGGGAACAGCGTCAGCCATGGGATGACCGTCAACAAAATCAGAGAGCGACATGGTTGCCTGGCGGATATTATCCGTACACTGCTCCATGGCACTACCCTGCATGCAAGATCCATTGGGACACGGCAACACGTGAGGTCTAGGAATTCCGAACACCTTCGTGATAGGGCCATTATCCACAGCCTTGAAGCAGCCACAAATTGCATCGTTGTCGGTAGCTTCCAATCTTGCTTTTTCGGAAGGAACCAAACGGGAGGCCTTTTCAAGCCAGCAGTCAAAATATTCACGCCTACCCGATTCAGCAGCAAAGGAGGTTACTGCCAAAAGGGAAACCAAGGCAAACTTTTTCAAAGTGAAATTCATATATGTGAATTTACATTTATAAGATGAGACTGTCTTCTAATTTATCTTTACAAAGGGCGATTTTTGCGGTCAGCATAGGGACGACATCCAGCTTACGGCTCAGGCGACGTTCACAATAAACTATTCCTGGGCGAAGAGAGGTGCCAAATGCGGATTCCGCGAGTGTTTGGGCGCCATTATAGAGGATGTAGGAATGTCCCATAAAGCCCACACGGCAAAATGAAATTCCCCTTACCTGACTTTTCATCACCGCAAGCATTCTATCCAGGAAATTTTCAATGGATTCCGGATGATCCCAGTCCATACTTCCCAAGCGGAACTTCACTCCCCCGATATCATAATCCTTGGCGTCGGCATTGAATATTTCCAAGTCAGTCATGCCGTCAAAATTCTTTGCCGCCTCGGACATTCCCTTGTAGATTTTCTGGATTCCAGCAAACTTATCTTCGTAGGTTTTCGTTTCCGATTCAGCAAGAACACGAACAAGTTCACTATAAATTTTCCGATCAACCTCAGTACAAGTCACCTTAACCAAGTTCAAGGTGTCCGTCAAGATACCCGTCAGAAGAACCTTGGCCACCTCGGGCGTAATTTTCACACCAAGTTCGCAATAGCTGGTATATACGATGCTGCAGGTGGAACCCACAGGCATATATTTCGCATAAAGTAATTTCGACTCAGTTATATCGCCAATTCCGTGGTGATCTACAACCTGGAGAATTCGGGCATCACGGGCGCCATCCACCGCCTGGGCATAGTCAGAATGGTCCACGAGAATCAGGCGAGCATCCTCCCCCACGGACGTCAAAACTTCAGGTAATTCAAAGCCAAAAGTTTTTGCAGCAAAAACAGTCTCCTTATTGGCAGGGCCAGCAATTTTCGCAACCGCATTATAACCCAGTTCACGCATCAGGTGGGCATACGCCATAGCGGCCATAACCGAATCCCCGTCAGGATTCTTGTGGCCGATAACAATTGCCGGGCAACCATCGTTTAAACGAGCCGAGCCCCAGTCCAGCGCCGCAATAGCTTCACGATACAAATTTATGTTGTTCATTCATGGAAAAAATAACAACACTTTGTTCGCCGTTACCGCTCCAACTTTCAAAAATTTATGGTATTTTTGATAAAGGAGGAAACAATGAACCGTTTTTTATTTCTTGCCGCCATCAGTGCAATGCTAATTACCGCATGCGGCGAATCATCTAACGCAACCGAACCTAAGCAAGACGATTCCGAAGAAATTTCTTCTAGCAGCCTCGAAGCAAAAAGTTCTTCTTCCGTCAAGGCAAGCTCAGCAAACTCCAGCAGCACTGCCAAAGAAATTTCCAGTTCCAGCGAAGAGCAAAACGAATCCAGTTCTAGCGAAGAATCGGAGTCTTCTAGCTCCGAAGAAACAGTCTCTTCTAGTTCTGAAGAAATTGAATCTTCCAGTTCCGAGGAACCGGAACCGACCCTCAGCGAAGAATGTTTGGAAATGCGCAGCACCCAAGACAAGTTCATCCCGTTGGAAGATGTATTTGACTGCGTTCTACCTAAAGAAAAAGTGGTTTTCGTTATTCGACATGGCGAACGCAAAAAAGAGGATTCGGGAACAACAGGCGATTTGAACGCACAAGGTAAGGATCAGTCCTCCTATCTTGGCAAAAAAATGGGTGCCAAAAGTTCTGAAGAATTCTATTACATCAGTACAAAGTCTTACCGAACCCTCAATACCGATGTTTACATCTCTAAGGGCAAGGGCGAGACCTTCTTAGATAGCGCCACTGTTTTCAGTAAAGACAGTAGCTATCACTTTATGAAAAGTGAAGACTACACAGAAAAATGGTTCGTGAAGAACAGCACTCCTGGAGAATGCAAAGGTGTAACGAGCTGGGCTATCTTTTCCATATTCGCCTACGACACCACTGCCTGCTCCAACGATTTCTACAATGTTGATGCAAAGTCAAAGGAATTCATAGATAAGCACTTCATGTATGACGACATCCAAAATGTCACCGTAGTCGCAACTCACGATAAATTTATTACGCCATTCCTCATTTCCTTGACCGACCGCAAAATCGGCTTTGAGGCCTACGAATATGTGAAGAAAAATGGTTACGATAACGACTGGAACCAGGGCGTGTTCAGGCATTGGCCTAACTACCTTGCAGGTGTCGCTATCATCGTCAATGAAAACAATGAAAGATCCTTCGTCCCTGTCAAAGGCTTAAAGACAGGCTATCTCGGCTACCACTGCGACGGAACCGAAGAGGACTACACCTGCTCCAAGTGGGAACCCGACGCTCCGTTAGTTCGTTAATTTTATAGAACCGCAAGAAAAAGACCTGGGCAAAAACCCAGGTCTTTCTTTTTGAAATTTTTTTCGAGAGTTGCGCGGGATGAACCGCGCGGAAATCTTAAAGCAAGTGTGCGCGGAGTTCTTCGCCGCTCTGTTCGCTCAAGTATGCAGGAGGAACATCGAGAACAGTGAAGCAACCGGTCTTGCCTTCAGCCTTCATGCGAAGTGCTGCGCGGGCAAATGCGATCACTGCAGCGGTAGTGAATTCCGGATTGGAGTCCAACTTGAGGCTGTATTCGATCACATGAGTGTGTTCGTTGTTCATGCCAGTCTTGCCGGTACGAATCACGAAACCACCGTGAGCAAGACCGCTATGGTTTGCATTGAATTCTTCTTCGCTGATGAAGTTGACGGTGGTGTCGTATTCATCGAAGTAGTTCTTCATGGTCTTGATTTCATTTTCGACGTATGCTGCATCTGCACCTTCTTCGAGAACCACGTAGCAGAGACGAGTGTGCTTCTGACGGGTGGTCAGTTCCGGCATAGAACCGCTGCGGACAGCGTCCAGAGCTTCGGGAACCGGGCAGGTGTACTGCTTAGCATTCTTCACGCCCTTGATGCGGCGGACAGCGTCAGAGTGACCCTGAGAAACGCCCTTGCCCCAGAAGGTATAGTCCTTGCCATCCGGAAGGATTGCATTTGCATAGACGCGGTTCAGGGAGAACATACCCGGATCCCAACCCACGGAGATCATGGCGATTTTGCCTGCAGCCTTAGCAGCGGCATCAACGTTTGCGAAGTGGGTCGGAATGTTTGCGTGGGTGTCGAAAGTATCGATCACGTTGAACTTTGCAGCCATTTCCGGAGTCATCTTCGGAAGGTCAGTAGCGCTACCGCCACAGATGACCAGCATGTCAATCTTGTCAGCCCACTTTTCGATTTCAGAGACGTTGAGAACGGGAATGTTCGGGGTCTGAATCTTGACAGTAGCCGGATCACGACGAGTGAACACTGCAACCAGTTCCATGTCCTTGGTCTTCTTGACTGCGCATTCGATGCCGCGGCCCAAGTTACCATAACCGAGAATAGCGATTTTTGCCATAATAAGTCCTTATAGAGAGGCTTTTTTATCGTTTATTTTAATTTTTGCGCTTGAAAAATAACAAAGAGTGAAAAACAAAACCACAAGTTTTTTGTCAATTTTTGGATAGAAAACACCATTTTCGACCATTTTCTTTACACTTTATGTAAAAATTACCATTTTTACACTTTTTGTTTTACATTTTCCGTAAAACAGTGTTTTGGTCATTTTTTGGGTTTTTTCCAGTTTTCACCGAGATCCCGCCACACCTGCAGTCATCAAGCGGGTTCGATATCCAAATTACCTTCCGCGTAGCGTTTCAGGACACTTGCCGCCAGGGTCTGATATGGGATCCCTACCCTATTGGCCTTCACCTTCAATTTTTCAATGACGACCGTTTCCACCCGCATGGAAATCATGCGTTTCTTGATTTCGGCACAAGCTTCTGCAACAGAACCGCAGTCCAGTTTCGTTCCCGCATTATCCCCAAAGGTTTCAAAAACACAAAAGATCTCGTCACACAAGACGAGATCTTTTTTTATCCAATCGCAGAGTTTATTTGAGCCGGTGCTGTTATTATTTCACGCCAGTGCTGCCGAAGCCACCGCGATCCTTGTCGGCTAACTCGCCTTCTTCAAATTCCAGCGTAGGCTGGATTTCCATAATGCGGAACTGTGCGATACGGGAACCTTTTTCAATGGTTACATCTTCGGTGGCGTAGACCGGCATTTTCCACCAGTCGCCCTTGCCACAGTAGCTGGAATCAACGACGCCAACAGAATTGGTCTGGAGGATCTTGAAGTTCTTGAAAGTGGAGCTGCGGGGAGCCAGATGAGCTTCGTAGCCTTCCGGCAACTTCATGGCAACGCCCAGGTGAATCAGCTTGAATTCGCCCTTCTTCAAGGTCACAGTTTCTGCAGCGCTAAGGTCAATCCAATCGGACTTTCCGCCGATGTATTCCAAACGAGGAATGGAATCGTCGAGATATTGAATGGTGATTTTCATTGTCATAAGAAGCCTTTTTGCATTTTTAGGGTACCAACACGCTTTTTATTTGCAATTTAGTACCCCAATTTTTACTTTATTCTAAAAAAAATCTTGTTTATTGAACCTAATCTACATTCCACTAGGGTACCAACCCTGCTAATTTTCACGATTCGGTACCCGGAATCACCGACAAGCCTTCAAAAAACGATTACTTTGTTCACAAATCAAGGTACTAAAAACAGTTTCTCACAACTCTAGTACCCCATTCCGCCATATTTCATCGTTTCTTGAACTGATTTTCTATTTTTTCTCTTCGGAGGCGTTGTTCGCTGCATCAGCAGAATCAGCAGCCTCTGCGGCCTTGGCGGCTGCAGCCTTTGCAGCACGGTCTTCAGCCTGTTCCAAACGAGCGGGCTTACCAGCCACATTGCGGAGCAAACCAAACAAAGCAGAAAGTTCGTTACGGGTGGGATGCAGTCTCTGGAGCAAGGTGTTCAGGAAGTTATCGCGCCAAGCCTGATCGTGATACTGACCAGTCAAATAACGATCCAAGAACTTCTTGAATCCATTAATCTGGTCGATGGTTGCGGGAGCAGTTTCGCAGGCACCCTTGGAACCGCGCTTTGCACGGCCTTCGCCATTAGCCAAGGCGCCAGAACGGCAAAGTTCATAAAGGGAAATGGAAACTGCCTGACCCAAGTTCAAACTCATGAGGCCCGGTACCGGAATTTCGCACTGGTAGGTGCAAGCGTTCACTTCTTCAAGAGCGAGACCACAGGATTCACGACCGAACACCAGAGCGATGGTTCCGTCTTCAGGAAGCATTTCGGAAAGGTTCTGCACCATGCAATGCTTGATGGCACTGCCAAAAATACGGCGGCTAAAAGCGATAGCGCAAGCACAGTCACCAATAGCTTCCTGGAAGGTATGCACAATCTTTGCATTGTCCAGAATGTCGTGGCTGTTGGCTGCAGTGTGGTAGGACTTTTCCATCACTTCGTTGCGCTTGGGGTACACAATGCAAAGTTCCGGCAAGGCGTAGCAGTGCATGGCGCGGGCAACGAAGCCCACGTTGTGAGGATGTTCCGGTTCAACAAGTACTACTCTAAATTTTCGCATAACTAATAGTGGTTAGTGGTTGGTGGTTAGTGGTTAGGAAAAATAAAATGAATTCTATCAACATTTCTGCTTACTAACCACTAATCACTGTTTACTTAAATCTTCCAGCTAAATCCCTTACCGCGGATTTCATTTTCCACAGTTTCGCCAGGTGCAAGTTCTGCACCATCAAAAAGTAACGTATTGTTCAGCGAAACACCTGCAGGAATCATCACGTTTGCTCCAATCACGGAATGCATCATCTTCAGACCCTTCCCGAAAGGAACATCGAGGAACATCAAGGGATACCTCTTGGAGCATTCCGGATGAATCCAGGAATCCACATCAAGCTCCTTCAGGCGGGCGTCACAGGCATCCTTCAAACCTTCGGGAGAGCCCATGTCAATCCAGGTGGCATTCAGCTGGCTCATGTCCACATAGGGCGGGCGGCCCGCGGCAATTTCCTGCTTCCAGAATTCACGAATATCGAACTCGCCATCCTTGATGTGAGCCAACGCTTCATCGCTGTAATAAGATACGCCGGAGAATGTGGCAGCACGGCCTTCATCCAAACCGAAGCGACCAGCTACACCGTTCAGGCGACCATCCTTCCCTACGCGGAAAGTATTCACCTTGGGGAAATCAACGGCAAGCAAAGCCACACCCGGGGCAGCACCATTCTGCGCACCAGCAGCAAATGCGGCCTTTGCATTTTCTACGAAAGCCTTCAGGTCAAAACCACAATAAGCGTCGCCATTCATGATCAACAATCCACCGCGATAACCTTCCCGCCAAATGCGTTTCAGCGGGCCGGCAGTTCCCAAGATTTCAGGTTCCACCCAGACCTTTTCAAAACCCAGGCGTTCCCCTTCGGCCACAATCTGGTCCGCAAGGTAATGGGCATTGGCGTGAAGACGAACGTTGCCAATAGCACGAGCCTTTATAGCCTGCTGTTCCAAAATGCTCTTGTCCACTACAGGAACCAAGGGCTTCGGCACATCGCTTGTGAGCGGGCGAAGTCGGGTTCCCAAACCTGCGGCAAGAATTAAAACATTCAATTGATCCATTGGCATATAAAATAGAAAACCTCGCCCTTAGGCGAGGCTTCAGTTTCCACAGGCGCCATCAAATCGTGGCGTTCTTCAAACTAGAACTTATGTTCCCAAATCAAGGCGATTCTGTAGAAGGACCATTCGCGGCCAGTCTTCAGCAGCAGCGGTTCTTCATCAGATTTTTCATGAGGTGTTGCGAAGCTACGATCGCCTTCGATAGTGAACAAAGCCTTAAGTCCATTCTTGTCGTTCAACTTGAAATCGAGAAGCAGACTCAAGTCAATCCACATGAATTCGCCATCAAAGGTTTTTCCAGTTTTGCGAATACCCTTATCAAAGTCGGAGCGATCAAAGTGGCCATACAATTCTGCCATGAATCCAACCATCTGTAAGGTCAAGGGCATCTTATAGCCAAGCACTCCAGTGAAATAATACTGCCAACCGTTAGCTTCGCCAGGAATCACCTGCCATTCCCAAATATCGCCATCGTCAACGCCGGTAATGCCCTTGTAGATCCACTGGTAGGTGGCAAGCATCACCACATGGGTCCAGTCACCTTCAATCAAGGCACCTGTATCAAACTGGAACGTAGCAGAAGCCCAGAAGTCATAGTAGTAATGAGCAAACGGGGTCAAGGCCTCGTATTCCTGCTTCTTAAAATTATAGATGCTCATTCCGTCAAAGCCCAACGGATTCCAGCCCGTACCAATAGATCCTCCAGCGCTGAACACAAGGAACGGCACAGGAGTAAACTCAGCCTTCAACTGAGGACGAATGGACAAGGGGGAAAGTTCAAAACTACCGGTCAAATCCACGGTGGCGTCCTTCACCAACCAGTGGGTTCCAAGAGGTGTGGGTATGGTATATTTTGCGTTAAAAGTCGTAGCGGCCTTCGCGCCATTGAAGGGGCCAGCCACAGAAGCAAAGTGGTCTTCGCCAGGTTCAATTTCACGTTCCAGATAATCGGCAGCAGCCGTTGTCAAAGAATAGCTGAATTCCCCGGCAAAAACAGCAGCGGGAATCAGAAGCAAGGGAAGCAAACGTTTCAAAACCAAATCTCCTAAAAAATGTAAGCAAAATATAATAATCAAAGAGACGGGCTAGTTAATCGACATTACAAATAAATAAAAAAACAATCTTGCTATAATTAAAACCATGAAGAAGCGTTACATTGTCCTGATAGTCCTGGCTGCATTGTTCATTCTCCTCCTTGCAGCGTTGAAAATTGGCCCTACCATTGCAAAGAACTATGTGGTCAGTCACTCCGAAGAGTTGATCGGCCGCAAGATGAACATTGCAAGCGTGAACTTCTCCCCCACCACCTTCACCGTGGAAGTGGACAGTTTCGCCATTCTTGAACCGGACGGAACCACGCCTTTCGTAGCCTTCGAAAAGTTCCGCATCAACGTGAATCCCACACGCCTCCTGGCCAAGGAAATCAGCGTCAGCGAAATTTACCTGAAGGGGCTCTACACCAGAGTCATCCAGAACGGGGAACGTTTTAACTTCAGCGACATCTTGGACAAACTAGCCGAAGGTGGCGACGCAGGCTCCTCGGCAGTCGACACTACCGCAAGCGTCGCAGATTCTTCCGCCGACAACACAGCCGCCGACTCAGCCCAAGCCATGAACCTGAACCCGTCTGAAGCATTGGGCGGTTTAAGCATCGCCGTAGAGAACATCGTTCTCGAAAAGGGCAACATCATTTATCAGGACCAGAAGGTCGGCTCCAAGTTCCACCTTCAGGACTTCTCCGTAGAAATTCCCGCAGTCTACTTCGCCAACCAGGACACCGACATCGGCGTCACCCTCAAGTTTGCCGACGGCGGCGACCTGAACGTAAAAGTCCTCTTCAATATGGAAACTCAGAGTTTCAATGTTTCCGTTGGTTTGAACCAGTTTGCTCTCGCTTGCATCAAGCCCTACCTGAAGGACTTCATCAACTACAAGGATTTCAGTGGAGCCCTCAATATCCATCTGGACGTTCAGGGTAACGTGAACGACGTTCTCTCTTCCAACGTCAGCGGTAACGTAAACCTTTCAGACATCGTCCTTACGGAAACCTCCGGCAAGACCATCGGCGTAAACCGCGTAGACGTAGGTATCGCAAAGGCCAACCTCAACGAAAATGATTTCAACGTGGACTCCGTCGTAGTGGACGGCGCTTTCGCGCATCTGGATTTGCTTAAGGGCGGAAAGACCAACATCGATATTTTGCTGAACCCCAAGGGAGCCGCCGCAGACACAACCGCAGCAGATAGTGCAACCGTAAGTGCAACGGTTCTGGATACAACGACGGTGATTGTTCCCGACGCACCGGCCGACTCCTCCGCCCAGGCCGCAGCACCGGCCGAACAGAAGCCCGCTGAAAAAGAAAAGCCCATGAAGTTCGTGCTGAAGAAATTGCAGGTCAAGAACACCAGCGTTTCCGCCAACGACCAGACCATCAAGAAGCCATTCTCCTACACCGTCAGCAACATCAACGTCAACGGCAGCAACATCAATTTCAACACCCCCTGCACCGTGAATGTAGGCGCATCCTTCCCAGGTGGTGGCACCCTCTCCCTCAAGTACAAGGGCGCCCTTTCTGACATCAGCACCATGGACATTTACCTCAGCGTAAAGAACCTGGCCCTGAGCCACTTCTCCCCCTACAGCTACCACTTTACCGGCTATCCCATCAGCTCCGGCACCTTGGCCTTCGCCAGCGAAAACAAGCTGAACAAGTGGGACATCGACAGCAAGAACACCATCGACATTTACAACATCGACGTGGGCGACAAGGATCCCAACTCCGAACCGGAATTCAACGTTCCCATGAAGATTGGCCTGTACATTCTGAAGGACAAAGATGAAAAGATCCAGTTCGACGTTCCGGTAAAGGGTAACGTCCAGGATCCGGAATTCTCCTACGGAAAGATTATCTGGAAAACCGTCATGAACCTGCTTATCAAGGTGGCTCTCTCCCCGCTGAAGCTGGTGGGCAACCTGGCCGCCTCCGGCGCAAACGCCTTGGGCATGGACCTGGGCAAGAACGACGAAGTGGTTATCGATCCGCTAAGCAACATTCTGGAAAGCGAACAGTACGCCAAGGCCATCAAGATGACCGAAGCCGTAGTCAAGGATCCCAAGCTGAAGCTGAACTTTGTGCAGTCCTTCCCGCTGAAGAAGACTGTGGAAGCCTACAAGACCCGCAAGTTGAAGACTGACTACTACATGTCCACCAGCGGCAAGAAAACCTTGAACGAACTTGATGAAAAGAGCATCATCGAAATCAAGGATGACGACAGCCTCTACGTTGCCTACGCCAAGGAACATGCCGCAGCACTGGATCGCAAGACTCTTGAAAAGGAACTTCTGGAAAAGGCAAACAAGCGCAACCAGGAACTTCTGAAGACATTGCAGCAGCAAAAGGGCGTGACCAAGAAGAACGTCACCATCACCACTGCACCTCGTAGCGAGCTAGCCAAGCATAAAGGCAAACCTGCATATAAGGTCCAACTGGACGTACAGTAAGAGTCATCCTGGAGGGAGCTGAGCGCTACCGATAGGACCAAAAAAAGAGCCTTTTGAAAGGGCTCTTTTTTTATTTATTCGTGAACGATTACGTTATTCAAGGCCTTATCAGAAACCTTGACGCCATCCCAGACCACCACATCCTTTAGGGTGCAGTTTTCAATGACGGCACCATCACCAATGGCAACATTAGGACCGATGGTGCAGTTCACAAGTTGCACGTTCTTGCCAATATAGCAGGGAGCGATAATCTTACAACCATCAGCAGAAACACTGGCAGAGTTGTCGTTTCGCTTCAGCACATGGGCGTTGGTTTCAAGAAGGGTTTCAGCCAAGCCGCAATCCAGCCATTTCTGTACCGGAGCAGTGCTGAACTTGCAGCCCTTTTCAAGCATCATTTCCAGAGCGTCGGTCAGCTGGAATTCATTCTTGGTACGGATGTTATTGTCCATCAAGTACTTCAAGCTTTCCTTGAGAACCTTCACATCCTTGATGTAATAGATGCCCACGATAGCTTCGTCGGAAACGAATTCCTGGGGTTTTTCAACCAAACGTTCAATACGACCATTGGCGTCAGTTACAGCTACACCAAAGCGCTTCGGGTCTTCAACCTTGAATGTATAAAGGATGTTTTCCTGAGCGTTGTTCAAAATGGAAAGGTCGGCTTCGAACAGGGTATCGCCCAAAATGATCAGGAGCGGTTCGTCGTCGTTCACAAAGGGCAAGGAAAGGCTGATTGCTTCACCCAGACCCTGAGGATTGCTCTGCACCACAGTGCGGGTAGCCCCCCAAGCCGGACGCTTGGTCAAGAACTGGTCGACAACGTCGGCCTTGTAGCCCGTAATGAAGATGGTTTCAGACGGCTTCAAAGAAAGGGAATCTTCGACAATCCAGTCCAAAATGGTCTTACCGGCCACCGGAAGTAAGCACTTCGGCACATTTTCGGTATAAGGGCGCAAACGCAGACCATTTCCAGCAACGGGCAATACAATTTTCATCTAAAAACCAAAAAAACAAAATTTGTAATAGTCTTACAAAGATAGCACTTTATACGGGTAGTATACAAAATACAAAGTCTAAAAGCAAAAAAAACTCTCTCATTTCTGAGAGAGTTTCGTGGATGATGCAGGGGTCGAACCTGCGACCCGCTGATTAAGAGTCAGCTGCTCTACCAACTGAGCTAATCATCCATAAAGGTCGTAAAAATCAAAAGTCGAAGTTTCAAAGTTCGTAGGCCAGTCTGCTTTCGCTTTCCGAAGAACGCTTAGCTTTGTCTGTCGCTTTTGTATGTATCCTCTTTCGAGGTTAGTGGATGATGCAGGGGTCGAACCTGCGACCCGCTGATTAAGAGTCAGCTGCTCTACCAACTGAGCTAATCATCCATAGTCGCTTAGGACGGGCTCAATATTAGAATTATTCAGAACACTTGGCAAGGGGAAAAGCAAAAATTTTTGAAAATTTTTTGCAATTATGAATTATGAATTACTAATTACACGATTTGCAGGTAGGGACCGACGCAAAAACCGGTAAACATTTATATATTCGGCACATCTCGCAACTTGCAATTCGCAACTCATAACCGGATTTATCCTTTGAGCAACAACTCTAATCGTCTAGACGCCTACATGGCCTTTTTGGGAGTGGAGCGAAACCTTTCGCCCATGACCATCCAGAGCTACCAGGAGGATCTGCGTCATTTTATCGCATGGCTAGACGTCAATGGAATTGATCTAAAGGAATTGACACCCCAGAAGTTGGACGAATTTCTGACCGCGGCAGCAAGCCAGGTAAGCGCAGGCAACGACGGCAAATCCGCCGGCAACGACGACGCTGCAGTTTATGCAGCCACCAGCATCGCAAGGCATTTTTCCAGCCTTCGCGGGTTCCTGAAGTACATGCAGAACCAGGGCGAGTACGATTTCAGCACCGAAAGCATGCTGGCCACACCGCGCCTCGGCCACTACCTCCCCCAGTACCTGACCCGAGATGAGATTGACAGCGTTTTCGAGAGCGCCGCCCGCGGCAAGAACCCGCTACGAGACACAGCCCTTTTCGAATTGATGTACAGCGCTGGCCTCCGTATTTCGGAAACATTGAACATCAAGTTGGCACAACTGGATTTGGACAACGAATGGCTCACGCCCATCGGCAAGGGAAACAAGCAACGTTTGATCCCTCTAGGCAGCAAGGCCAAGGAAAACCTACGCGAGTGGATCGAGCGAGGCCGCCCCCTCACCCATCCGGAAACAGACAACGTAATACTGAATTCTCGCGGAAAACCCATGAGTCGCATGGGGGCCTGGAAAATTGTGCAACAGCATACGCTCCACCTGACCAAGCAAGTTTCGCCACACACCTTTAGACACAGTTTCGCAACCCACTGTCTAGAGGCAGGCATGGACCTTCGCGTATTGCAGGAACTTCTGGGCCACGCCGACATCAGCACCACCCAAATCTACACCCACGTGGACAAGGAATTCATCAAGCAGGAGCACAAGAGTTTCCATCCGCGAGAATTAGGCCGGAAATAATTTTACTACATTTGACTCGTTCAAATTTTAACCAAGGACTCAATAATGAGCAAGAATTACAAGATTGCAGTTCTCCCGGGCGACGGTATCGGTCCGGAAGTGATGAAGGAAGCTGTCCGCGTTCTGGACGTTGTTTCCAAGAAGTTCGGTTTCGACGTGAACGCAGAATGGGCCAACGTCGGTGGCGCTGCTTACGACGAAAGCGGTTCTCCACTGCCGGAATCCACCCTCAAGCTGGGTGAAGCTTCTGACTGTATTCTTTTCGGTTCTGTGGGCGGCCCCAAGTGGGAACACCTTCCTCCTAACCTGCAGCCGGAACGCGGTGCTCTCCTCCCGCTCCGTAAGCACTTCAAGCTTTTCTGCAACCTCCGCCCGGCTCGCGTCTATAAGGAACTTGCTGGTGCTTGCCCGCTCCGCTCCGACATCGTCGGCGACGGCTTCAATATCCTCACCGTCCGCGAACTGACTGGTGACGTTTACTTCGGTCAGCCCAAGGGCCGCGAAGGCGTTCCGGGCTCCAAGGAAGAAATCGGTTTCGACACCATGAAGTACAGCCGCTACGAAGTGGAACGCATCGCTCGCTTCGCTTTCGACGCTGCCATGCTCCGCAACAAGAAGGTTGCCTCCATCGACAAGGCTAACGTTCTGACCACTTCCGTTCTGTGGCGCGAAGTTGTGAACGAAGTCATCAAGGATTATCCGGAACTGACTCTCGAACACCTCTACGTGGACAACGCTGCTATGCAGCTCCTGAAGCGCCCCCGCGACTTCGACGTGATGCTCTGTCCGAACCTGTTCGGCGACATCCTGACCGACGAATGCGCAATGCTCACCGGTTCCATGGGTCTCCTCCCCTCCGCTTCTATTGCTGAAGGTTCCTTCGGTCTCTATGAACCGGCAGGTGGTTCCGCTCCGGACATCGCAGGCAAGGGCATCGCTAACCCGTTGGCACAGATCCTCTCCACCGCTTTGATGCTGCGCTACACCTTCAAGGAAGAAGAAGCTGCTCGCGCAATCGAAGCTGCTTGCGAAAAGGTAATTTCTCAGGGCTACCGCACTGGCGACATCTACCAGGAAGGCTGCACTAAGGTTGGTACCACCGGCATGGGCGACGCTATCATTGCTGCGCTTAAGTAATTCGAGCATAACAATGCGAAAAAGACCAGTTCTCATTTTGAGGCTGGTCTTTTTTTACCCTAACAAATTTTATCCAAACAAACTTCGAATTAATACGTGGCGACTACACTCGTATAATCCGCAATTCTTTTTTGCAGCCAGCTTTTGAGGGCTACGACATCCACGACGTAGCTGCGCTTGGGTTGCCAGCGGGCGGCATCGTTTTCCAGAGCATTTTTACACAGCGCCAAATAGCTATCCAGATTAGCGGTGGCGTAATCATAGAGAACATCCTTCAGTTCGTTCCAGCGGGCCTTATAGGCAGCAAGGAATTCTTCGTTACGGAACATATTGGTAAAGAAACCGCTTTCGCCGTAACCATCCCATGCGGCAGCAGAACCGCCCGGAGCAAAACCGCCGAATCCCCCCATACCGCCGCGGCCTCCTGCCCCATTATTTGCAGTGTTGCACCCACCCCACATGCCCATGTTTTCGGCAACGCAGTTGAAAGGGCTCTTGCTAGGATTGCCGCTACTTAAGATCCAGGAATTCTCGCCGAAGTATTCAAAGGTTTCCTCATTCCAGCTGTAGCCAAAGCCTCCATCGTAATCCCAAATAGGACCGAAGGCATATTTTCCCTCGGCGCTTTCCTTATAGAGGTAAGTACTGCGGGGAGCCTCCAATTCCACATTGCGGGTCACTTCCTGAATAATCAAGTAGTCCATGAAAGTAGCAACATCCATCAGGGCAGAGAACGTTGCGAAATCGCCATCTGCAACGGCCTGCTCCACCTTGGAGAAATCCGCCTGGATGGATTCCAAAGCGGTAGCCGTAACATCCTTAGGGTACTTCACGGCCAGGGGCAACTTGTAAACGCTACTCCAGAAATTATTGTGTTCCCAAGTGTTCAATTCCGGACCATCGTCCTTATCCATATTGAACAGCACACCTGTGGCCTTGTCAATGTTCACGCGGCTGGCGGCCTGCTCAATCTGTTCCGTCAGCTGGTAGATTCCCTTGTAATCCCCATTCACTTCTACTTCTACAAAACGGTTGGCATTCACGAACTTGAAGTTTCCCATGTTGCGGGCCATGTCGAAAACAACTGCGTTCATGAACTTGCTCTGATCGCGGTAATTGGCCAGCAACACCCAGTCCTTATTTGCGGCGAGGCCCAGTACTTCCACCTTCTCATTAAACTTGATGCGGTACGGTTTCTTAGGATACCACAGGCGAGTAGAATTTCCGCGGTAGCGCACCTTCCCCGCAGCCTTCACATCCCCATACAAGCCATTTCCCGCAATCTCAATAACAGCCTCACTATAAATTGCCTCGCCATTTTCCGTTGTATCATTTAGTGCGACACTATCGGGAACTGTAATGCGAATATAAGGAATGCCGTTATTCGGCAGGGGGGCAGACACAGAACTGGAGCTTTCCTCAAAAGTCGTTTCATCACCAGTCTCTGGACTTGTAACATTTTCGGGGGTTGCAATATTTTCTGGACTTGCAACATTTTCAGGGTTTGCAATATTTTCTGGACTTGCGGAGTTTTCTCCACAAGCAATCATCAAGCCACACCATACAAAAACAACCACCCAACGCCAAAACATCCCGATCATAAAGCACCTCAAAAGGCAATTTAGACCAATCTGTTTTTCATGAAAAGAGCTGTTTCCAAGATTCAGAACAATTTCGTGTTAAGGATGTGTTAAGCCTTAAGCAAATTTTCAATATCGACCCGGCTCAGGTAAGTGTGCTGTTCTAGGCCGTCAACAATAGCCATCAAAGGTTTTTGACAGGCCATAAGCACGTTGTAACACTGTTCCACCACGTTGACTTCGGACATCTGGAAGTAATAGCAGGCAGCCTGAAAACTCTGGTAGTCCGCATCGCTCTTGTACAGTTCCGCAGGCAGTTCTCGCAGCACTGTGTCTAGATCGCAAGCAAAAGTCTTGCGGATGATAAACTCGGAAATGTGCCCCGCAATGGCAATATGAGCGGAGCCATCCAGTTCACTACCGCTAATACGGGTAATGCCCGGACGTTCCTTGGAATTGGTCATCTTCACATATTCCAGAGGACGCTTGAACAAAAACGCAATGAGGGCATGGCCTGCTTCATGGCGGCACAGCCTGGTGTATTCTTCGGCGCCGAAGAATTCTACCAAGGATTCACGAGTTAAAATCTGTTCGGACATACTTCAAATCTAGAAATTTCACAGATCAAATTTGCAGCTAATTAAAGCGCGGTATCCAGTACCATCATCAAGGAGAAGCCCAAAGCAAACAGCAAGGTCACCCCATCGAAATGAATTCCTTCGCTGGCCTCGGGCAAAAGTTCCTCCACCACCACGTAGATCATTGCACCCGCCGCAATGCTAAGCAAATAAGGCATCACCGGCAACAAAGCGCTAGCAAGGAAAATGGTAATGATGGCAGCACCCGCTTCTGCTATGGCAGAAACAACACCAAGCCAAAATGACTTAAGCCGGGTTTCGCCTTCAGCACGTAGCGGTAAAGAAATAATCGCTCCTTCCGGGAAGTTCTGCAAAGCCATACCAATGGAAACCGCCACCGCAGACGCCAAGGATACAATCCCTGCGGCATTCTCTACCGCGCCAGCAGCTGCTCCCGCGGCACCATCCACAAGGGCGCCCGCACCTGCAAGCCATCCAGCAAATACAACACCAATGGCCATACCTTCAGGAATATTATGGATGGTTACAGCCAGCGCAAGCATGGTGGTGCGTTTCATCTTCACCTGGGGACCTTCGGGTTCGTCACTGCCCAAGTGCAAATGAGGCGTAAGCTTGTCAATTAAAAAGAGCAAAAGAATGCCAGCCCAGAAACCAGCCACCGGCGGAACAAAGGCAAGCTTACCGTAATTTCCAGAGGACTCAATGGAAGGCAGCAGCAGGCTCCACACAGAAGCTGCCACCATCACGCCTGCAGCAAAGGCCATCATCCCACGCTGCACCTTGGGCGGCAAGCTTCCCTTCACGAAAAATACGCAGGCAGCCCCAAGAACCGTTCCCAGGAACGGAATGCCTATACCATAAACCACCGGTAAATATTGTGCAAAATCCATAGTCTACCTTAAAAATCACAGCACAAATAAAATAACACACTTACATCAAATTTACCATATCTCTTTAAACAAGAAATGCCGCTTTACGCGGCACCCCTATTCTTTGAATTAATAAAGAATTACTTCTTTTTTTTGCCCTTCGCCACAGGCTTCTTTGTTGTCTTCTTGGCAGCCTTCTTGGCAGGAGCCTTCTTAACAGCCTTCTTGGCAGCCTTCTTCTTGGCAGGAGCCTTCTTGGCGGCGGCCTTCGGTGCCGGGGCCGGTTCTGGAGCCGGTGCGGCAGCAGGCTCTTCTGCAGGAGCCTCAGGTTCTGCTACAGCTTCTTCTGCAGGAGCATCTTCCGTGGCTTCTTCTGCAGCGGAAGCTTCCTCTTCAGAAGCAGACTCTTCTGCAGGAGCTTCTTCTGCAGCGGCTTCTTCAGGAGCTGATTCTTCGGCAGGTTCTGCAGAGGTTTCTTCAGCTACAGTTTCTTCTGCAGGCTGTTCAGCAGACGTATCGCCATAAACAGAATACGGATCTTCGTAAGCCGGAGTTTCAGAATTTTCGCTTACTTCAGGAGAAGAACTTTCTCCAGAGTTGTCTTGAACCGCAGGTTCAACGACAAATTCCTGCTTTACAGCAGAAGCGTTATTCGATTCAGCTGCGCCACCGAACAGATCAAAATGAACGGTAATGGATCCACCGAACTTCAAGGAACTCAGGCGGTATTCCACATCAGACAGCTTAAAGTACTTGTCCATGGTCAAGTAGGTGCAGTTGAGTTCAACACCCATATGATACGGCAACTGGGCACCAACACTGCCTTCCACAAAAAGGTTCAGCGGCTTATTCCACCAAGTTTTGAGACGGGAAGCAGGAATTGCATAACCGACTCGAGCTTCAAAGTACGGACGAGCAACCAATGTTGCAGGAGCAATCACACCAACAGAACCCCATACGGGCACGGCAGGCATCATAACGTAATCGGAGCCATCTTTCTGCAAGCTGATAAAGCCTACGCCACCGCCAGCCATGAGAGGACCCACAGGGAAAGCCAAGAATTCAGCACCCAAGCTCCACATCAAGTCGGAATGCAGAGAGGTATTTGTTTCAACACCTTTTGCAATCTTCTTTTCATCAACTTTTCCAGGAACGAATCCCGAGACAAAACCATTCACTTGTGCTGCGGAACTAAAAGTCGTAAATGCGCCCAGAAGGAGGGCCAATGCAGTAGAAACTCTTTTCATTTCAAAACCCTTAAATGGCACTAAGCCTTTTCTTAATGATGCAAATATAGCTTTGTCAAAACAGAGTTACATGCGGGCTTCTGTAAACAGCATTAATTCACGAAACGCGTATAAATTTTTGTATACAAAAAAAATATCCGCCCCTGCAGGTGTTGCAGGAAGCGGATGTTTTGGATCCTATCGGACGCTTTGAGCCCTCCAGGATGACACGCAGAACTGGCGGCGCGGATTAGCCTACAAAAATACGGCCGTTGCGGAACAGCTGCATCCACGGACCGTCTTCGCCCCATTCAGCCGGATGCCAGGAGTACTGGCAAGTACGGAACACACGTTCCGGGTGCGGCATCATGACGAGAGCACGACCGTCTTCAGAGCAGAGGCCGTTGATGGCGAAGGGAGAACCGTTGGGGTTCAGCGGGTAGCGTTCGGTGTATTCGTGCTTGCCATCCACGTAGCGGAGGGCTACGAGGCCAGTCTTCAGACATTCTTCTGCAGCGACCCGGGAAGCGAATTCTGCGCGGCCTTCACCGTGAGCCACTGCGATAGGCAGCACAGAGCCAGCCATACCCTTCAAGAGGACGGCCGGGGTATCTTCAACCTTCAGAGAGCAGTAACGAGCTTCGAAGCGTTCAGAGAGGTTCTGAACGAAGCGCGGCCAATGCTTTGCACCCGGGATCAAATCCTTCAGGTTGGAAACCATCTGGCAGCCGTTGCAGACACCCAGAGTGAAGGTATCCTTACGGTTGAAGTAAGCTTCGAATTCAGCACGAGCCTTGGGGTTGAACAAGATGCTCTTTGCCCAGCCTTCGCCAGCGCCAAGAACGTCACCATAGCTGAAGCCACCGCAAGCCACGAGACCGTTGAAGTCCTTCAGGCTAACGCGACCGCTCAAGATGTCGGTCATGTGAACGTCGATGGATTCGAAACCAGCCTTGGCAAATGCAGCGGCCATTTCAAGTTCACCGTTAACGCCCTGTTCGCGGAGGATAGCCATCTTCGGACGGCTTTCAAAGTCCTTAATCACCTTGGCACTAGCGACCAAGTCGAAGGTGACCTTCGGAGTGATACCCGGATCATCCTGTTCCAACTTCAGCTGGTATTCGCTTTCAGCGCAAGCCGGATTGTCGCGGAGAGCTGCGATGCGGCGGGTAGTATCGGACCAGATAGCGCGAAGGTCAGAGAGGCCTTCTGCGTAGTCACCGATAACCAGGTTGTAAGTATCGTTCAGTTTACCGATTTCAGAAACGGTATCGCCCAGGCCTGCAGCGGCGAATGCAGCCTTAACAGCGGCAACGTCTGCATTTGCAACCTGAAGCACAGCGCCCAGTTCTTCGTTGAAGAGTGCGTCGATGACGTTGCCCTGGAGAGCGTTTACATCCAAAGTAACACCAACGTGGCCTGCGAAAGCCATTTCGGTAACGGTGGTATAGAGACCGCCATCAGACTTATCATGGTAAGCCATGATCTTGCCGTCGGCATTGAGTTTCTGGATGGTTTCGAAGAAGGCGCGGAGTTCCTTAGCGGAATCAACGTCCGGAGCCTTATCGCCAAGCATGTTGTAAACCTGGGCTGCAATGGAAGCGCCCATACGGTTCTTACCGCGAGCCAAGTCAACAAGCATCAAGGTAGTTTCCTTGTTCTGGATGAGCTGCGGGGTCATAGTCTTGCGAACGTCTGCGCAGGGAGAGAAGGCGCTGATGACCAGAGAGATGGGAGCAGTCACGCGGTGGCTACCCTTTTCGTCCTGCCATACAGTGCTCATGGACATGGAGTCCTTACCCACCGGAATGGTGATGCCCAGTTCCGGGCAGAGTTCCATACCGATTGCCTTTACAGCTTCGTACAGGTCGGCACCATCACCTTCGTAGTTAGGAGTTGCCATCCAGTTTGCGGAAAGGTTTACGCGGCCCATATCCGGAACGTAAGCGGCAGCCATGTTGGTGAGGGATTCAGCAACAGTCATGCGGGCTGCAGCAGCCGGAGAGATAAGAGCGATCGGAGCGCGTTCACCCATGGACATGGCTTCACCTTCGTAGGTGTCGAGAGTTGCGCTTGTGACGGCGCAGTCAGCCACAGGAACCTGCCAGGGGCCCACCATCTGGTCGCGGCAGATCATACCGGTCACGGAACGGTCACCGATGGAGATCAAGAAGGTCTTATCAGCAACGGTCGGGTTAGCGAGAACGCGGTGTGCAATATCCTTGATGGTAGCATCAGCGGGAACCACCTGGGACGTAAGCGGACGCTTCTGGCTCTTTTCGTTACGGATCATGCGAGGCGGCTTGCCCAGGAGAACTTCCAACGGCATGTCGATGGGAGTAGAACCGAAGTGTTTGTCGGTAAGAGTGAGGTGCTTTTCAGGAATAGCCTCGCCCACCACGGCATACGGGCAACGTTCACGCTTACAGATAGCGTCGAACACGTCCAGCTTGTTACCGGCAACGGCAATCACATAACGTTCCTGGGATTCGTTACTCCAGATTTCGAAGGGGCTCATGCCCGGTTCGTCGTTAGGAACGTTACGGAGTTCAAACTTACCACCGAGACCGCCATCGTTGACGAGTTCCGGGAAGGCGTTAGAAAGTCCACCTGCACCAACGTCGTGGATGAAGGTAATGGGGTTTTCTTCGTCCATTGCCCAGCAACGGTCAATCACTTCCTGGCAACGACGTTCCATTTCCGGGTTTTCACGCTGCACAGAAGCAAAGTCCAGAGATTCGTTACCGGCACCGTTGGCCACAGAGCTTGCTGCACCGCCACCAAGGCCGATAAGCATTGCCGGACCGCCCAGAACTACCAGGTGATCACCCGGGTCGATGTGGCCCTTTTCGATGTGGTCGTGCTTGATGTTGCCGAGACCACCAGCCAGCATAATGGGCTTGTGGTAACCACGAACTTCGTTACCCTTTTCAGCAGAAACTTCCTGTTCGAAAGTACGGAAGTAACCCAGGATGTTGGGACGGCCGTACTCGTTGTTGAAAGCTGCACCGCCAAGAGGACCATCGATCATGATGTCCAAAGCGGAAGCGATACGGCTGGGACTGCCAAAATCCTTTTCCCAAGGCTGAACTGCACCCGGCAGCTTGAGGTTGGAAACGCTGAAGCCAGTGAGACCGGCCTTCGGCTTGGAACCCTTACCCGTTGCACCTTCGTCACGAATTTCACCACCACTACCAGTAGCGGCACCCGGGAACGGAGAAATTGCAGTGGGATGGTTATGGGTTTCCACCTTCATCAAGATGTCCACTTCTTCGTTGTGGAAATCATACTTGTTGGTGCGGGGGTCAGCGTAGAAACGACCTGCGGTAGCACCCTTCATCACAGCGGCGTTATCCTTATAGGCGCTGAAGATGTTGGTGTTGTGCAGAGCGTAGGTGTTCTTGATCATCTGGAACAGGGACTTGTCCTGCTTGACACCGTCGATGGTCCATTCGGCACCGAATACCTTGTGGCGGCAATGTTCGGAGTTGGCCTGAGCAAACATGTACAGTTCCACGTCGGTGGGGTTACGCTTGAGAGCGGTAAAGTTGTTGACCAGGTAGTCGATTTCGTCGGCGGAAAGAGCGAGGCCCATGGCCTTGTCTGCCTTGACGAGAGCTTCGCGGCCTTCGGTAAGGACCGGAATAATGTTCAGGGGGCGCGGTTCTTCCTTGCTGAAGAGAACGTCCAGGGAAGCCTGGTCTGCGAACACGGCCTGAGTCATGCGGTCGTG